>CAZCRQ010000150.1:0-7145 GCA_964501095.1 uncultured bacterium
ATCCCGTTTTTTCGAGCTTTATTGTGTATTTTCCTTGGAGTCTGTTTGGCGGCGCTGATCGTAACCTTGACCACTCTCGGTGTGGTCGAAACGGTGCGCTTATTTCAATAGGAACCGCGAATAGACACGAATAAACACGAATAATATGGTAGCGTAGGCGTCCCCGCCTGCGGAGAATCGCACTCATATTATCGCAAGCACGGAGGCTTACGCTACCCCTCTTGTCGGTAGCGTAGGCGTCCCCGCCTGCGACACCGGTTACTCGAGAGTCACCCAAGAATAATATCTTGATTTAAATCCACTTTCATCGATTCAGCACGTCGCACTGTATCTGCGGAAGGCGCCAGGCTGAAACGATGCAACAGACCCATCTCATCGAGCGAGTGCTGAACAAACCAGGGTACTTCCGCTAAAACCAGGTCTCCTCCCAATTCCGACAAGCGCCGTTCAGTCGCTAAAAGGCAGGCGAAGAGGGTATGATGGAGGAAGCGCATCTTCCCCAATGTCAGTACAATCCGACGCACTCCGAAATTGATTAGGGACTCGAAGATTTCTTCCAGTCCCCCTTCAAGGTCAAAGTCCAGCGCCTTGCCGCCAAAGACATAGGCAGTGGTATTTTCAATTCGAGTTGAATATGAGGTGAATTTCATGGTTAGCTGCACTCCTTCATTATAAGCTATCAGAGAATCGCAAACTTAATGCCGGAAAGCAGTTACTTGATTATCATGGATTTAGATACATAGTTGAGAACCTTGAAGGCAATAAATTCCGATCATAGTTTAAGCTCGGTTCATTTTAAAATGCGGTTAGTTGCCCTCAACTGACCGTAATTACAATTTGAGATTGGTGTAACAAGCTTCGTTTAGTATATTCCCTCGTGGTTCAGCCTCAACTTGCAAATGTAATGGCGGATGGAGTAGAAACCATGCTTGAAGTGCTTCAAATACGCAACCTGGCGTTGATCGATGAGTTGCAGATTCGTTTCGCACCAGGTTTGAACGTGATTACTGGTGAAACAGGCGCCGGCAAATCGATTCTCATCAGTGCCCTCGCTTTAGCACTGGGCGATCGTTACATCTCAAGCAGCTCAAAAGAGGGAAAGACTGAAGTGGAAGTGGTCTTTAATTCCAACACCCTTCGACGGATTTTGAAACGGGAGGTTCGTCAGGATGGACGCACCCGCGCCTGGATCGACAATAAATCCGTCACCATCGCCGAATTGAGGAACGAAGCCTCACGTTGGGTCGATCTCACCGCGCAACGAGAAGGCATCACCTTGCTCGATCCCGCATCGCACATCCGTCACCTGGATCGCATCGCCAATCTCGCCGATGAAGTGGCGCAGGTCGAGACCCTGTTTGCACGTTGGCAGGTCTTGACCCAGCAACTCAAGACCATCGAGACAAAGCTGGAGCGATTGCAGGAAACGGAGGAGTTGGCGCGTTTTCAACTGGCGGAGATTGAAGCATTCTGTCCGGTCGAGGGAGAGGATGCCGAACTGGATCGTGAGATACGCATTCTCGAAGGCGCTGAAACCCTGATCGTCGAGTTGAATGAATTGATCGAAATACTGGATCAGGGTGATCAGGCGGCGGCTGACCAGATCGCAACGACAGCGCAAAAGCTGCTGCATGCCGCTTCCATCGATGAAAGTTTGAATCCTCTGGTCGGACGTCTCCAAGAGGTGGTCTCCATCCTACGTGATACTTCCCATGAACTTTCCAAGCGTTTAGAAAATGTGCAGTTAGACCCGCAGCGATTGGAGGAGTTACGCGACCGTCGTGGGCATCTCTCACGTCTAATCCGCAAATATGGCGGTTCGATGGAAGCCTTGTTGCAAACATTTGACAGTTTGAAACGACGTGAAAGCGGAGGGGAGGAGCTGGAGCTGGAACGAAGAAAAATCCAGAAGGCAATGAATCAGCACCTGATGGAATGGGAGGCTGCCCTGATCAGGCTTTCGGAGCGACGGCATCGTCAGGCGCCCTTTTTGTGCGAAAAAATGCGGGAAAGTTTACAAGCGGTGGGTGTAAAGAAGCCGCAATTCGAGATCACCTGGAGTGAAGTTATCGGGGAGAAGGTGAAATTCCCCAAGTCCGGGGAGAAAACCGTCGCCACACGTGGTTGGGATCAGGTCGAGTTTTTTATCTCATTCAATCCGGGACAACCGTTGATGCCGATTCAAAACGTCGTCTCGGGAGGAGAGTTGTCACGTGTCATGCTGTTGCTCAAAGCCCTGCATCCGCCGGAAAGAACACCACCGGTGCTGATTTTTGACGAGATCGACACCGGTATCTCAGGACGCACCGCCCGTCAGGTAGGATTGCGTCTGAAAGAGCTGGCGAAACAACGACAGGTGCTGCTGGTCACGCACCTTCCTCAGATCGCCAGCCTCGCCGATCATCATTCCGTGGTGGAGAAGCACATCCGCAAATCGACAACTCAGGTGACCGTACGCGAGGTGCCGATCGGTAAACCGGAACAAATCGAGGAAATCGCACGTCTGGTCGGAGGCGAATACATCACCGAAGCGGCACGCGCTACCGCACGCGAATTGATTGAAAAACTATAATTATTGACGAAATATTCATGATTACGTACTATGGATTACACGATTCTCACTGACATTAAATTCAAACCTCTCGAACTTATCGATGCCGGACATCTTGCCGATAAATGCTCCGAGAGGTGGTGGAATCAAGCACTCTGTCGCGTGAATGATTGCGTGGTTCGTGTCGGCGTTTTCGAAGGAGAGTTCCACTGGCACAAGCACAACCGTGAAGATGAATTCTTCTTTGTCATTGAGGGCAAGTTTCTCATAGATTTTAAAGAGCTGACTGAAGAGCAAACCGAAAACCAAACAATTGAACTTAAGCCCCGCCAAGGATTCTTAGTTCCTCGCGGTGTTATGCACCGTACTCGCGCCCCGCAACGCTCTGTTGTCCTCATGATCGAAGCGGCTACGGTCATACCGACTGGGGATTGATGCACTAAGCCATTGTAATTCTTTAGTTTAGAAAAATCCTGATCGGAAGTCATTCTGAACGAGATGATGATAAGAACGGATTTCCTTAGGGCTTAACCCTCGCTTTCCCCTTTCAATTTTTCTCCCCAAACCTTACGAGATAGTTAAAGTTTTACCCGAACTTTCCGATAGAAAGAGTAGGGAAAGGGCTGGACAGATTAGAGGAAAACTTGGAGAAATAACGATGGAGACAAATCTCCTGCGGATCGAAAAAGGGGATACCGAGACCGAGGGATTAGCAACAACAGTGTTCTTTTTTCATATACATAAAACAGCCGGTCTCACCATGCGTAGCATCCTAAAAAATCAATATCGTAATAAACCTTATATTATTTTCAATGCGGATAATAAAAGTCCCTTCACGATGAATGATTACCTGGCGCTGTCTGAGGCTGAAAGGTCAAAGCTGAAGTTGGTTATGGGACACATGCCATTTGGTCTGCACCGTTATCATCGTAATCCATGCGCTTATTTTGCCTTTTTACGTAATCCTCTGGATCGTCTGGCTTCCCTTTACTATTATTCTCTTCAAAAACAGGGACCAATTCACGATGAGATTGAAAAATATAAGATGACCTTAGCGGATTTTCTCGCCTCCGACTTTGCACATACCCTAGATAATTTTCAAATTCGCATGATCATGAATGAAAAACTTTTGGATAACACAATCGTTTATGAACTTGATCCTTATGAATCTTGGATGCTGGAGTCAGCGAAAAAGCGGATTGAGAACCATTTTCTCATCGTCGGAATCACCGAACTGTTTGACGAATCGATTATGCTGCTGCATCATACGTTTGGCTGGTCGACTCCTTTTTATTCAAAGGTGAATGTATCATCAAGTAAACCTGAGGTGTTGCCAGTGACTATGTCGGATATACAGGCTTTTACTGATCGAAACGAAGCAGATTATAAATTATATGAATTTGCATTAGTAAGATTAAAATTGCAATTACTGATGATGGGGGAAGACTTTGCACAGGCGGTGAGGGCATTCAAGATTTTCAAGGATAGTAATCTGATCGCTTCTCTCTCAGCAAAAACCTAACCGCTTCAAAAACTTGAGCGGGTAGAATCTTCTCCATGTTTCCCCTCGGTTCATCAGTACCTCCGCGGAAGACAAACGCTGGGGCAGTGGAGAGTGGCCACCATCTCCAGGGAACTGTCGGACCCATGGTGGAAACAGTCGGGATGCCAAGCGCGGCGGCAAGGTGCAACGGTCCACTGTTGTTGCAGACGACAACCGTGACAGTAGCGAGCAAGTCCAGCAATTCATTCAAAGGCGCCGCGGCGATAAGCGGAATCCCAACCTCGTGGGCGACCGCTCCGCCCAATCCCTCTTCGCCCGGACCGCAAATAACTGCGACCTCAACACCCTCATTTCGCAGCAGCTTTCCGACCTGAGCGAATTTCCCCGCAGCCCAACGCTGCTCAGGATAGTACGCGCCCGGCAGCAACACCACCGGCTGATGCAATCCACGATCCTTCCATGCCCTAGCGCCGCGCTTCAAACGGGCTTCATCTTTGGGTAGACAAGGAATCGCATCCTTCGCCTGGACTCCCAGCGCCGAAACGATTTTTAGGTAGATTTCTCGTGTCGGTATAGAAATTTCACAATGGGGAACAGAGATTGTATAATAAATACCTCTACCGCCGCGATCCAAGCCGACCCGGATAGGGATCCCACTGCGCGCCAGAGAACGCGCGATATTCAACTCCAGACGTCCGGTGAGATCCACCACGAGATCGAAATGACGCCTCTTCGCCGCGATATCCACTAAATCTCGCGGCGAGAGGAAATCATCCCATCCGGTCTGATTGAAGAGAGGTCGGGCAAAATCCGCCGCCAAAAGAATTCTCACCGCGTTGGGAAAATGGTCATGCAAGGCACGAAATGCGGGCTCCGCGAGTACCAAGTCCCCAAGACGCTCCACCTGCACGACTAACAGATGCTTAATCTCGTCGGGATTGGGTAATATACCTGGTTTATGGATTGGATGAGATAGTTTTAAAATAGCCGAGCGAATAGTATAGAATATACTACCAAGTGGATTGGATGATTCCCGCCAGCGCAGGTGAGCCGGAACCGGCGGGAGGGAATCACCCAAATAGAATGTTTCCGGACTCATACATAGTTCCTGTTAGCTATTTTCCGTTTCCGATTGCTGAGCAATCTCGGCATTCCGGATCATCGCCAGTGCTCGAGAGACAGTGGCGCTCATCATTGGCGATGGATCCTCCGCATACAATCGCAAAACCGGTAGATGCGGTCGCACCGCATCCAATCTGACCTGAGCGATATGCCCCAGCGCCAAAGCCGCTGCCGGACAATTATTCCCTGATTCCTCATTCAGCATCCACATAAGACGTCGCACCAAATCCAGCAGCTTCTCCTCGTTCAATACCATCGCTGCGATTTGAAACGCCGTGAGAACCGCTTCCAATTTGATTTGATCCGTGATATTCAGACGACTGACTAAAATACGCACCTTGCCCGGCGATTCTCGTAATATTCTTCGCAATGTATCATAATCTTTAGAATAAATTGACTGTTCTATTTCATCTTTGATCATCCTGAGGCTCAACTGTCATTAAAGATATTCATTCTCTCAATTATCGGATTGCCGCTTTTCCCGCCAACGAGCCGGCACGGGCGGCGGATTCCAATGTCGGCGGCAAACCGGTCGCTGTCCAATCACCGGCATAAAAGACATTTTCTGCCTGCTGCAGCAATGGACATGGGGTGCCTGGCAAAATTGAAGGCGTCGCCCGGGCATAAGGACAAATAAAAATGTCGGATACTATTTCAATTCCACCAAAGATTCGTCGAATATCATCAATAAATTTCTGCTTCAACTCCTGGTTCTTCAAACGAACGGACTCCTCGAGCGCGGAATAAATCCGTTCGACGACCACTGTGCCCCGATCCTCAGTCTCAACAAACCAGACGCTCTGATCCTGATCCAGCTCCCCAAGCGGACCCGGGAGAGCTTCCATATCGCGAAACACCGCCCGCACCGTGATGATTTTCCTCGCCTGAATCGTCTTTGCTGTGTGGTGGAGTTCCTGTAGCTCAGCAACACCGGCGAGAAATCCTAGATTGACAGGAGGTGTTGTGATAATCAGAACATCATAGTAATCATCAGTTGACATTGTTGAGACTTGCCACAAGGTCTCTATCTTGCCGATCCGTTTAACCGGACTGTTGAGCCGGACCTCAACCCCCTCTTGACGCAGTATCCGGAGCGCCGGTTCTGAAACCAGGTTCTTCACCTCTCCGCGAATCCAACCTGCCAATCTTGGTGTATCTTGGAACATTCTTTTCAACGCTGTCAGCCAGGGAGCCGCCGCGGCTTGTTCTGAAGTGAGGTTGCATATTGAACGCACTACGGGATTGCCGAATCGGGCAACCAGAGTTCGTGACCAGCCGACATCCTTGAAATAGTGAGCCACTGTCGTGCCAGGTGTTGGTAGAAATCGCTGTTTTGTCCAATCGCCGATCAACTCTGTATCGGACGGTTCGCCAGGCGCATCCTTGATCGCTCGCTTTATTGCCAGATACGAGGCTGGCTTTATACTTACCGGTAAATAGGGAGTCGTGATGAAATTTAACAGATCAAAGATTCGTTTGCCGGAGAGATGGGAGAGATTCCAGAAGGGCTTTCGGCGCCCGAGAATCACACCGATTGAAAACGGACGCCAATTTAGCAGTTCAGTTGTGCCAAGACGATCGGTCAGTTTAAGGAAATTGCTGTATGCCGAAGTCACCAGGTGACGTCCGGTATCCCAGGAGTCAGCGCCCGCTATTCGTCCTCCCAGGTGCGGTTGGGCTTCATAAAGTGTGACCTCCGCACCGGCATCCCGCGCCGCGAAAGATGCTGCGATACCCGCCACACCTCCCCCGATTATCCCGATTTTCTTCCTATTATTAGGAATAACACGCCTCTTTAGAAAATGTGTAATTGCTTTGTATTTGGAAGATAGATCATCCTCTAGTGAGTAGCGTAGGCGTCCCTGCCTGCGGGTAGCGTAGACGTCTCTGTCTGCGGGATCGCAAGCACGGAGGCTTACGCTACCCCTCGTAGCGTAGGCGTCCCTGCCTGCGGGTAACGTAGACGTC
>CAZCRQ010000151.1:0-7087 GCA_964501095.1 uncultured bacterium
CATATATAGATAGTATTTATTCCATGACGTCAACGTGTCCAGGTTCCTAATGCGCTTCCAACCAATTCACACCACTTCCGGTATCCACCACCAACGGCACCTCCAGCTTCATCGCGGATTCCATGCGTTCCTTCGCCCAGACGGCAGCTTCGCCAATCAGGTTTTCCGGCACTTCTAACACCAATTCGTCATGTACCTGAAGCAGCATTTTATACGACAGATTTTTCGATTCGATATCCTTTTGCATATAAATCATGGCGACTTTGATTAAATCAGCCGCGCTGCCCTGGACAGCAGTAGCTATGGTCATTCGTTCCGCCTGCTGTTGGACATTCTGGTTGGATGAATGCAGCTCGGGCATCGGGCGGCGTCTGCCGAGTATTGTAGAAACATATCCTTCTTTACGCGTTTTTACAATTAAATCATTTATATAACGTTCCACCTGGGGATACGCCCCGAAATAGCCGTCGATGAATTGTTTGGCGCGTTCACGGGTGATCCCCAACCGGCTGGACAGCCCGAACTCGCGCATCCCGAAGAGCACACCGAAATTTACTTCTTTTGCCGCACTGCGCTGCTGACGGCTGACCTCCTCTGGTTTGACCGCAAAGATTTTCGCTGCGGTCGCACGGTGAATATCCGCTCCGCCGACAAAGTCGTTGATCATCTCCTTATCGCCGCTGAGATGAGCCATCATCCGAAGTTCAACCTGGCTGTAATCGGCGCTCAAAAGCAGATGCCCGGGTTCCGCTATAAATGCCTTTCTGATCTCGGCGCCCTGTTCGGTGCGAATCGGGATGTTCTGCAGATTGGGATTAGCTGAGGAGAGACGTCCGGTCGCCGCCACCGCTTGATTGTAACTGGTATGAATACGTCCAGTTTTGGGATTTACCAATGTAGGAAGGGCATCGATATAGGTGCTTACCAGCTTCTGTAATCCGCGATGTTCTAAAAGTTTTTGCGGCAGGGGATCGAGCGGTGCCAGCTTCTCCAAAACCTCCTGGTCGGTGGAATAGCCGGTCTTCGTCTTACGGGCTAGCTTGATCGGAAGATTCAGTTTCTCGAACAATATGTGGCTGAGCTGCTTTGGGCTGTTGAGATTAAAGGGTGCACCGGCGAGTAAGTAGCACTCCTCCTCAAGTTCCTGCAAACGCACCCGATGGATTTGGCTTAACTCCTGGAGAAATTCCTTATCCAGACGGATGCCGTTATATTCCATCTTCATCAGTACATGCGAGAGCGGCAGTTCCACTTCGTGCAAGAGATCGATGAAACCATAGGATTCGATCTTCCCCTCCAGCTCAAGCGTCAGACGGTAAGTAACATCGGCATCCTCGCAGGCATAACGTGTGATCAGCTTGAGGGGAACCTTGTCCATGGTGATCTCTTTATTCCCTTTGCCGATCAGCTCTTTGGTTTCAATCTTCTTGATTTTCAGGTAATTCAAAGCCATCAGGTCGAGGTTGTGTCCACGAGCGCCGGGATTTAAAAGATAATCGGCAAGCATCGGATCGAAGACCAACGGGTGACACAGGATACCATGAGTGAGAAAAACCAGGAAGTCGTATTTGGCATTTTGCGCGATCTTGCCGGGACCGCCCTCGAGCACGGGACACAGTCTCTCGAGAATACGTCTTGTAGTCTCCTGGCATTGTGCGAGTGGAATACCATCGGCTGCCGGTTTCGGTTGATCATCGAAGCGAAAGTAATTGATTGGGATATAGTATGCCTCCCCCTGTCTCAGGGAAATGCTGATCCCCACGAGTTTAGCCAGCATCGGATCTATCGAAGTCGTCTCGGTGTCGATGGCAAATCGTGAACAAGCCCCAAGTTCATCGACCAATTGATTCAGTGAGGTTTCATCGGTAACCGCTTGATATTGAATTTTGCCACTCTGTTGGTCGACGGTCTGAGGTTCGGTATCGAGATACTTGAATAACGTTCTGAACTCCAGTTCGGTGAAAAGATCCCTCAGTTCCTCCGTATCCCAGGCACCGATGACCATCTCCTCGATGTTGCCTTCCACTGGAGCTTCGGTACGGATCGTGACCAGGTTCTTGGAAAGTAATGCCTGGTCATGAAACTCCTTTAGATTTTCGCCGATCTTGCCGCCGATATTCTGGTGATTTCTCAGCACCTCCTCCAGGCTGCCATAGTCGTTTAACAGTTTGATTGCGGTTTTTATCCCGACTTTGGGAACACCGGGGACATTGTCCGAGCTGTCCCCCGCCAAGGCGAGAACATCTATCACCTGTTCCGGCGGGACACCGAACACTCGTTGCACGCCCTGGGGATCGAGAATTTCAGGATTGTCGACTCCGCCCTTGATATTATAAAAATGTATATTTTCATTGACCAATTGATAATAATCCTTGTCTCCGGTAACCAAGAAGACCTCATATCCCATCTGATCGGCACGTTTCGCCAGCACACCCACCAGGTCATCCGCTTCATACCCGGGTAGTATTATCTTAACCAAGCCTAACGCTTTTAAGATCTGATCCAGGCGCTGGAGTTGCCTGGCGAGTTCTTCCGGCATCTTGTCACGTGTCGCCTTATACTCGGAATGGAGATAATGACGAAATGTTGGTTGCGGTGAATCGTAAACCACCGCTAATAAATCCGGTTTTTCCCGAGTGATCAGGGACATCAGGATATTGGTGAATCCATAGATGGCGGAGACATTCTCCCCCTTCGAGGTGAACAGTGGATTGCGGCTCATGGCGAAGTGCGCCCGATAAATCTGCGCCATGGCGTCAATTAGAAAAATGCGCTTTCGCATGGGTAAATCTCCTATAGCCTGTAGCCTGTAGCCTGAAGAGAGTCAGGGAGCCTGAATTTGGTGAAAACGAAAAGAATGATTATTTTACTAGGTTAATAATATAAGGCGGAATCATGCGTCCCACTATCCCCCAAGTAAAAAGCAGAACGACTGCCATTCGCAATATAGACGCAGTCTTTCTCGATATAGATGGCGTGTTGATGTTGGGCGAACTACCCATTCCGGGAGGTACGACAACAGTCAAACGTTTGAAATCTTTAGGCATACGAGTAACTTTCGTTACCAACACCACCCGTTTCCCACGTCGATTGATTCAAGATAAATTGGTTAAACTTGGTTTTGAGGTTGATCCTGAAGATGTAATATGTCCCGCGATCATCGCGCGGGAGCGTATAATCCGGATGAAAAAACCTACCGCGGCACTCTTTGTCAATGAGGAGGTACTCGAAGATTTTGAAGGATTGAAGATCAGTCATAATCGCGCTGGAGCTGTGGTGATGGGAGATTTAGGCGATCAATTCACCCCGGCGGTTCTGGATGATATTTTCCGTTTGGCATTCACCGGCAGCGCTTTGATCGCTTTACAGAAAAACCGGTACTGGCGTGATGAAGAGGGTCTTCGTCTCGATCTTGGTCCCTATGTTGCGGCGATTGAATACGCGACTGGGAAACTGGCGGAAGTGGTCGGGAAACCATCTCCGGGATTTTTCAGCGGTTTGCTCGCCCGCTATCGGGTACATCCGGAAAACGCGCTGATGGTCGGTGATGACATTGAATCCGATATCCTTGGTGCTCAGCGACTCGGAATTAAAACCGTCCAGGTGAAGACCGGAAAATATAGTGCTGAATTTGTTCAACGTTCCGGAATTACTCCCGATGCAATCATACCGTCCATCGCGGATCTGTGCCCCGCGTTGGGAATCGAATCCTGAGTCAGGCTTCAGGCTTCAGGTTGTAGTTTTTGGGCTTGCGAATTATTTCTCAACGTAGTAACATTATAAATATGCGATAGATTAAGGAAACATAGTCTTCAACTACTGCCCAATGGTATTTCAAACAAGGAGAGAGTGATGATGGTCAGAGTCAGAAGTTTCAAGCATTGGTTGTTGGCATCCCTGTGTCTGGTCTGGCTGACAATTCCTGTATCGGGGCAATTGTTATTTTTGCCGGAAAATATAGAGCAGGGATTTACAGGAGCGCATTCAGTGTATCCGGCGGACTTGGATGGAGACCGTGATATCGATTTCATTGTTGCAGGATCGACCAACGGTCAGATTGCCTGGTGGGAGAATGATACACACCGACATTTCACTAGGCACAACATCACCGGAAATTTTGGCAATATCTGGTCAATCTGCGCGACCGACATAGATGATGATGGCGACATCGACATCTTGGGAGGGGGGACAAATATCATTCTATGGGAGAATGATGGACACCGTCCACCGTCATTCACCGAGCATCTCATCACTTCCAATCCTCCGATCAAGCGAAGTATCACCGCCGGTGATATTGATGATGATGGCGATATCGATATTTTATGCGGTGGGAATCCGGATGGTGCAAGCAGAGGAGCAATCAGTTGGCTTGATAACCAAGGTGACTTTACATTTTTGGAAAATACGGTAAATGACACTTTCCGAACCCCATCTTCCGTGCATATTCTTGATCTGGATCAGGATGGTGATGCTGATCTTCTGGCAGGATCCAATGATTCTCTTGGTGTCTGGTGGTGGCAGAATGATGGGAATGAAACATTTACTGCAATTCAGATAACTCAGGGGGTGCTTAGTACACCTTCGATTTACCCGGCGGATATGGATGAAGATGATGATATCGACATCGTATTTGCCCGTGGAGGAACCGGTGCGGCAAGACGCGCAGTTGAATTATATATCAATGATGGCAATCAAGTATTCACAGAATTTGACATTGCCGCCAATTTTCCCGGTCCTTCTTCGGTATTCGTCGCAGATCTTGATCGCGATAATCTGGTCGATGTCATTGCTGCATCCACTGCAGATGACAATATCACCTGGTGGAAAAATTGGGGCGAAAATTTCTATACAATAATAGATATTGTACCGGGGAATATCGACAATCCCAAATGCGTAGTCGCCAAGGATATGGACAGCGATGGAGATGTCGATCTCCTCGCGGCGGGAAACGGGCAAGGTGAAATCACCTGGTGGTATAATTATACAGACCCACCCGGCAATCCTCCAGCCACCTTTAACCTGTTAAATCCCCCCAATAACTCAGTTATTCACACCCGCGGACCGACAATGAGATGGCGGACAGCGGTAGATCCCGATGTTTTTGATGTCATTCGTTATACCCTGGTCTGGTCGGTCGTCAATAACACTTTCATAGTTGCGGATTCTGTTGAAGATATTGTCGATACGACTTATACCTTCACCGAAGATCGCCTTTTAGCTCAGTATAATGAGTTGCGACATCGTGGGGAGATCGACGATTTGTTGCCGGATGACATGAGAATCTATTGGCGTGTGCGAGCTGCCGATCGCAATACAAATGGCGTCTGGTGTACTCCAACTCCGGGATGGTACTTCGACATCGACGCACCGAATCCTCCTGATCATTTTAACTTGATCTCTCCGGCACAAGCCTCGGTGATTAACGAGTGGTCGGTGGATTTGAGTTGGGAGCCTTCTTTCGATTCTGATGGCTTACCCGGGCAGGATCTGTCCTATCATGTCTGGTGGTCGACCACGATGGATTTCACCACCGGAGCGGATTCCGCCTCAGTTCCCGGAACCAGCCATACCATAGTCAATTTACTGGATGATCACAACTACTGGTGGAAAGTGCGCGCCCAGGATGCCAATACTCCCGGTACCTGGTCGAATGAAACTCGCCTGTTTATCACTGATATTCCCAATCCCCCGCTCGGTTTCAATCTCGAATCGCCGCCTAATGGATTCACTTTCAACACCGATCAAGTGCGTCTGCGTTGGCAGGCAAGCATTGACCCGGATGCCCAACCTGGAGATCAGATCACCTATCATGTCTGCTGGGCGACTAATGAGCAGTTCACCGAGAATTATGGAACGTTTCAAGCCATCGGTCTCGGCTATACACTACTCAATCTGTTGGATGATCATACTTATTGGTGGAAAGTGCTCGCCCAGGATGTGAACACCTCAGGCACCTGGTCGAATCAGATCTGGACGTTCAATGTCTTTATCTTTAACACCCCGATGCCGTTCAGTCTGACTAGTCCTGAAAATGAGGCGTTGGTCTCCACCCATGAGGTGACCTTGAGCTGGAATGCCTCTAGCGATACGGATGCTGGCGATATAATTGAATATATCGTGCGTTGGGCGACCAATTCCGACTTTACCGAGCACCTGGATAGCGTCAGAATATCCGAAACCAGCTACCAATTGACAGGCATCCTGGATAATATCAGCTACTTCTGGCGTGTGCGCGCACAGGATACAAACACCAACGGCACCTGGTCGAACGAAATTTGGTCGTTCAATGTGGCGATCCCTGAACCACCAGGTCCTTTTAGTCTCAGTTCTCCGACCAACCATGGACAATACAATCTAAGAACTGATTTCTTGCCGCCGTTTGAAGTACCCTTCGGATGGTACCGCTCCACCGATCCTGATCCCGGAGAGGTTGTAACTTATAAACTTACTATTACCGGGCAACTGGAAAGCGGAGGAACTCCGGTAACGGTGTCTTATTCGAATATTCAGACGAATAGCTATAGAGTTCATATTCCACGAGCCCTGGGATTTCCGATCACTACTACCAATCTACGCGTAAATTGGACTGTTCATGGGATCTCTGGCATCGACACGGTTGAGTGTATTACTCCATTCGATTTTATCCTTTTTCCCTATAACAAGGTGGATGAGAACATATATGAAGGGATCCCGACTGAGTATTCCATTGTTTCCACCTATCCAAATCCCTTCAATCCATCGATGATGGCGGTTATCGGTTTGCCGGAGACTTCGATTCTGACAGTTCGTGTCTATAATCTCATGGGCGAGGAGATCACCATTCTTGCGAAGGGAAAGTATTCCGCCGGCTATCAGAGATTTACCTTCACCGCCTCTGGCTTGCCAAGCGGGATTTATTTCATCCGTGCTACTGTGCCGAATGAGTTGGATCAGATGGAAAAAGTGATGTTAATGAAATGAGGGTATAGCGCGTAGCATGGGCGTCTCGCCCATGAAGGGAAAAGGGTAAAGGCGAAAGGGTAGCGTAGGCGTCACCGCCTGCGGAAAAAAGTGGTGTCAGCCGTCCTCGGCTGACACCACTAGAAGA
>CAZCRQ010000152.1:0-7079 GCA_964501095.1 uncultured bacterium
CCCTTGAACAGCCCTAAGCAGCTTGTTTGGACACAATAAACTGGAATATCAAACCCTAGGATCGAAATTGAGTCGATTTTTTTTAAAGTTAAAAGATAAACTGGCAGGTCAAAATTCCCGACGTAGTACGGTTCCCTACCTCCTCGCTTTGATCTTCGCCTTTTGGTTGGGATCGATCACGGATGGCGGTTTGAGGATTCCCGGCTCGAGCGGCTTTATCTTCCATTTTTCCAAGCTATCCCAGATTTTTGGGCTGGTCAAGGCATCTTATGTTGATCCCCCGGATGTCGAGAAGCTTCAGGAAGGCGCCATCAACGGGATGTTAAGCACTCTTGATCCGCACTCGGTCTATATTCCCCCCTCTGAACAATCCCTCATCGCGGAACGATTTGCTGGGGAGTTTTTCGGCATCGGCATTCAATTTGAGATCCGGGATGATAAAATTGTCGTCGTCAGTCCGATTCCGGGCACCCCTGCCGATCGTATGGGACTGCGCGCCGGAGACTTGATTATAAAGATCGATGGCGTGAGCACGAGTGGGATCACTTATGAAGAGGTATTTGAACGACTTCGCGGTGAAGAGGGGACACCGGTCACCATCACCGTACGGCGAATCGATGAAGCGGAGCCATTCAAACTAACCTTGACGCGCGGGAAGATACCGATTCATTCCGTGGATGCGATGTTCATGCTGAGTGATGAAAAAACCGGCTACATTTTAATCAATCAATTCACATCGGTCACGGCACAGGAGCTGGATCAAGCGTTGTTTACCTTGAGAAAGCAGGGGATGAAGCAGTTGATCCTGGATTTGCGCGGGAACTCGGGAGGCTATCTTCAGCAAGCGGATGCCGTAGCGGATCGTTTCCTTGTCGGGGGAAAGGTGATTGTCAGCACTCGCGGCAGGGCGAGAGGGAATAACGAAATTCGTTACAGCACCGATCGTTCGCCGTTTACCGACCTTCCCTTGATCATATTAGTAAATCGCGGCAGCGCCTCTGCCAGCGAGATTGTCGCCGGGGCAATACAGGATCACGACCGCGGGCTCATCGTTGGAGAATCCACTTTTGGCAAGGGACTGGTTCAATCGCCCTTTGAATTGAAGGACGGCAGCGTAGTGAGAATCACCACCGCGCGTTGGTTCACTCCCTCAGGACGCTGCATCCAGCGACCTTATGAAAATGGTCTGGAAGATTATTATGCTGATTTGCTTTTTGGACCCGATTTATCGACGACTACACTTGACACAAGTGAAGCGGAAGTGTTTTATACTCGCACCGGTAGAAAAGTCTATGGGAACAGGGGGATTTTACCGGATGTAGTAGTGGCATTGAACCCGTTGACTGATTATGCTTCGAGCCTGCTGCGATCGCGCCTTTTGATTGATTGGGCGCGTGATATTGCAGATCAGATGGGTGATTACACCGATTCGTTTGAGCAATTTCGCGATCACTGGTCTCCCACGAAAATGCAACTGAACCAATTGATCGAACGTGCAACAGAAGAAGGGATCGAATATCAACCGGATGAGTGGAAGGCGGATAAGGACTACCTGATCACCCAGATCAAAGCTGAGATGGCACAGCGATTATACAATGGACGTGAATTTCTCTGGCGCATCCTGGTGACATCGGATGCTCAGCTTGATTCCGCTCTCCGCAAGATGACAGAAGCGGAAAAGCTTATGAAACAACCTGAGCCGGAGAAAATCAGTTGACTCTCTTCGGTGATTTAGGTACAATAGCGAATTGTCATTTAAGGTAAATTTTAGCACAGCGGGTAATTGTTCAGTTTACCTTTACAGGTAATTGTATTAGAAGGAGGTTGAAAGAATGGTTCAGTATTTCCTGCGTGGCGGTCCTTTCATGTGGCCGATTCTTGCTGTTTTCGTCTTTGGGCTCGCTTTTGTTCTTGAGCGATTTATTACCCTGTCTATCTCCTCGATCAATACGAAAAAATTCATTATGAAAGTGACTAAAGCCTTGAGTGATGGAGGAGCCGATGCGGCGATGCAACTCTGCTCTTCCACCCGTGGTCCAGTCGCTTCTGTCTTCGGCGCGGGATTGATGAGGATGCATCGTGGTGTCGATCAGGTCGAAAAAGGGATTATGAATACTGGTCAGGTTGAATTAGCGTTCCTAGAAAAAAACCTTGTCTGGTTATCGACTAGTATTGCCGTAGCTCCGATGTTGGGCTTTCTTGGGACAGTGTGGGGAATGACCATCGCTTTCGATGCGATCGCGGCGGCGAATGATATTTCTCCAGCGATTGTCGCCAATGGCATTTCACAAGCGCTGCTGACAACAGTATTTGGTTTGATTGTCGCCTTGATTATGCAAGTCTTCAATAACTATTTTATCGCCCGAATTGATAAAATTGTCGCCGATATGCAGGAAAGCTCCATGGAATTTGTGGAAACACTGATTGACTTTGAACAAAAGGGGCAGAAATAAGGATTTGGGCTTTTGGCTTTGGATTTCAGGCGTCAAGTGTCAGGCGTCAACCATTTTAGATTGCGTATTGCCCGTAAAGCCCAGAGCCTGAAGCCTGATGACTGAAGCCTGAAGCCTGATAAAAAAGGAGTCGTGTATGCTTTCCCGACGTAATAAAGCAGGATCTGAGATTCCTACTGCCTCGTTGCCGGACATTGTCTTCATGCTTCTGATTTTCTTCCTGGTGACGACAACAATCGACATAGATAAGGGGATAATGATGGTATTACCGGATCGCGGCGGTGAAATGCGGGTTAATCCGGAGAACATCTGCAATATCCTGGTGAATGCCGCCGGTCAGGTGTTGATTGATGATTCACCTACGGAAATCCATCAGATCCGCGAAAAAATTTCCTCCAAATTAAGAGAGCGCGGTTTGGATACTGAAGGGAAACCCAGGCTGATTGTTTCCATCAAAACTGAACGCAGCACCTCTTACAACGATTACATCCAGGTTCTCGATGAAGTCAAACGATCGGGGGCAACAAAAATCTCCATTGCTGAACCGGAGAAGTAAGCAGGAGATGAACCATGAAGTTTGAGAAAAAAACAAAAGCGAAAGCGGAAATCCCCACCGCCTCATTGCCGGATATCATTTTCATGTTACTTATCTTCTTCATGGTAGTAACTGTTTTTAAGGAATATCGAGGATTACCGGTTCTCGCCCCAACCGCCCGCACAACGGCAAAGCTGGAGACAAAGCGTAACGTCGCCTATCTCTGGGTGGATAGATTGGGGAGGATCGCCATCGATGATAAAATCGTCCCCCTGGAGGATGTTGCTCCAGTCCTCTCAGAAAAATTTACTCAGAATCGCCGCTTGATTGTCAGTCTTAAAATCGATCAGGAAGTAAGTATGGGGCTGGTCACGGACGTTCAGGAAAAGTTACGCGATGCTTATACCCTTCGGGTCAACTATGCGACACGGTTTAAATAAGGGAGAAATTCATGTATACCTTAAAGAAACCTGAGGGTGAAGTTCGATTACTCTATCCCAAGTTAATGGAACTTGCATTGGCGGTCTCATTGCTCTTGATTACTCTGATTTTCATATTGTCTAAAAAAATAGAATCCAGAGTTACCATCCAAAAAGTAGCGGAAGTGGTACTGGAGACAGAAGAGATTCCCATCACTCAGCAGGTAAGACGACCGCCGCCGCCCGCTCGTCCCTCAATACCGGTGGAAGATCCCGATGTCAGCGAGGAGGAAAACCTACTGTTTAAAGACATCGATGAGATTAACTGGCGTGAAGAAGCTCCTCCTCCTCCGCCTTCTGTCGAGGAAGAAATTGTCGATTTCTTCGCCGTAGAAGTTACTCCAAAAATGATCGGTGGCGAACAAGCCTTGCATGATTATCTGGTAAAGAACAATCTATATCCCGAGATGGCGCGTCGCGCTCAAATCGAAGGCGCTGCCATGATACAGTTTATTGTCAATACCGATGGCACCCCCAGCGAGATTACTGTCTTCCAGGAAAAACCCGCCGGACTTGGCTTCGGTGAAGCTGGAGTCAAGGCTATCGCCGCGATGAGATTCACCCCAGGGATGCAGCGAGACCGTCCGGTGAGAGTACCAATGAGACAAGCGATTAAATTCCAGTTGGAATAATAGCAAAATACCGGAAAGAAGAAAGAAATTTAATAATTATTAGGATACGGTGTCAGTCGTCATCGGCTGACACCTATTATTATATCTTTGCTTCTTAGCTTCTTTGCGGTGAAACAAATGACGTCAATCGAAAAAAAACTCACCTCTTTCGATTACCTCGGACTGTTCCTCCTCTCCGCGGCGGTCTTAATGCTCGAATTGCTCCTAGTACGTGTCATCAGCGTGACCATGTGGTATCACTATGCTTTTGTCGCCATTTCTATCGCTCTCTTTGGTCTCTGTGTCGGATCAATAGTTGTATTTATCTTTCCGGTGTTTTTTTCTGAAGAGAGATTTAACGACCGCTTATACCAGGCATCTTTAGCGTTCTCTATTTCCATTATACTTGCCTACTTCGCCCATCTCACAATTCCGGTTCCGGTCGGCATCACCGATACCCTCTCTTTTGTCGGTTTCTATTCATTGTCGTTGAATTTCATGGTGTTAGCGATACCGTTTTTCTTCTCCGGGATCGTAGTTTCCCTGATGTTTGCCCGACGGGGGAAACGGGTTTCCATTCTCTATGCGTCGAACATGATCGGCTCCGCCTTCGGGTGCATCTTGTTGATCGTGGGTTTGCAGGGCAGGGATGCGCATACAATGATCTTCGCGGTTTCAGCATTGGCGGCTTTGGGCGCTCTCTTTTACCGTAAGTCTGCAGGTAAAAAAAGCGTTGCGACGGTAGTGTATCTCGCAGTTTTAGTCGTTTTCTTTATCGTTAACACTGCACTGGTTCGCGCGCAACATCCGATCATTCGTTTTCTCTGGGTCAAGGGCGACAAAACCACCCCGATTATATATCAAGCATGGAATTCCTATTCATTAGTGGAAGTGTTCGGGGATTCCTTGCACCCGACCATCCCGATCTCGTGGGGGTACAGCCCCAAATTATACGGTGCGCTTCAATTTGTACACTTATATTTGAAAATTGACGGTGCGGCGCTGACACCGCTCACCCAATTTCGCGGCGACCTGCAAACAGTAGAATATCTGAAGCATTCCATCACTAACATTGCCCATGAAATCCGTCATGATGCCGATGTATTTATCATCGGACCTGGCGGGGGACGTGACATTCTCGCCGCTCTTCTCTATCGACAACGATCGATCATTGGCGTCGAGCTGAATGATGCGATCCGAGATGCTACAGTGGAACGTTTTGGCACCTTCACTGGGCATTTCGACCGTTATCCGCAGGTGAAATATTATGTCGGGGAAGCGCGCACCTACCTGACCCGTCATGAGGACAAGTACGACATCATCCAGGCGTCCTTCATCGACACCTGGGCGGCGACCGCCGCCGGAGCTTATGCTTTATCCGAAAATTCCCTCTATACAACGGAAGCTTGGGATTTGTTCTTCAATCGGTTGAATCCTGGAGGGGTGTTGACCTTTTCTCGTTGGTGGGAGTACGATCATGCCGGCGAAATCTATCGTCTGGTCGCCCTGGCGCGCCAGGCGCTGGAGAGACGTAACATCGATGATTTTCAACAACATATCGTCATCCTGCGAGCGCCCTTCAGCAAAGTAACCGGCATCGGGACAATCTTAGTGAGCCCCACGCCATTCAGTCGGGAAGACTGCGACACTATCGAACGTGTCGCTGCGGATAACGAGTTCGAGGTGATGTTTTCTCCGGACAGGTCACGGGACTCCATGATCAGTCAACTTCTCCGTTCGCAGCATGTCGATGAAATTATCCATTCCTACCCCTTGAACCTAACCCCTCCGACCGATGACCGACCTTTCTTCTTCAACATGGTGCGTCTGCGTGATTTTCTCCACTTCAGCATTATGGGTCGCAGCGTCACCAGCTTCAACAACGTCGCCATCACCTCCCTGATGATCATGGTGGTGATTTCGCTGGTGTTTTCTGTTCTCTTCATTTTGCTGCCGATACGTCAGGTTTTGGGCGGATGGAGAAAAATTGGATTTGCGGGAAATTTTAGGACTGAAGTAAACTTAAAGGCTGGAAGAAATTTTGGAATTGAAAGAAACTATTACTTGATCTTTTATTTCATCTGCCTCGGATTGGGATACCTATTGATCGAAGTCGCCCTGATGCAGCGACTGAACCTGTTTCTCGGGCATCCGGTTTACGGCGTCGCGGTAGTGCTGCCGGTACTCCTGGCATCCAGCGGTTTCGGCGGATTATTGACCCACCGTTTTTCTACACTCGACTTACAAAATAATCCACCAGGTACAACAAGTGTACAAAAGAAAGATTGTCATCCTCGGTTTATCTGGATGACGTTAATAGTTTTTCTGATTCTATGCGGTGTATTTCTTGCACCTGTTCTGCATTTAATCCAAGCCACCGCTGATTTGACAAAAATCCTGGTCGTTATTGCCTGCCTGACCCCTTTGGGATTGCTGATGGGAACGCCCTTTCCCCTTGGCATACAGTCAGTCACCACACCTCAAATCTCTCTGATCCCCTGGCTGTGGGGTTTGAACGGCGCCGCCTCCATCTTCGCCTCGGTCTTTGCCGTAGTGCTCTCCATCTCTGCGGGTATCTCGGCAACTTTCTGGATCGGTTTTATCTGCTATGCAGTTGGTGCAAGTCTTTATATATTGACCATTTCAAGGTAATCCCAAAGATCACCGGGAGTGACATCGGTCGTTCTCGGCTGGCAGCCCTCCCCTCCAGTCTCCGGAGCATGGGGCGTCTCTCGCCGTCTTTTATTTGACTTGACCCAAAATAACCCGTATAAAAAAATAAGACATAATCCTATCCTGACTCGTTGAGGTTACAAGGTTTCCGGCTCATAATACTATAGAGAGGTTGATAGTCGAATAAATGAATGAAATTAAAATCTTTTTCGGAAGGTCTTGTTTCAGGCTGCTTGATTGAGTAAATTTTGCGAGGGGTAGCGTAAGCCTCCGTGCTTGCGATTTAAAGAGTGCCGTCAGCCGTCCCCGGCTGACGGGAAGAAAAGCG
>CAZCRQ010000153.1:0-7068 GCA_964501095.1 uncultured bacterium
TTATTATCCTTAAATACTATTGTGATGGTATATAAGGCTGTAGTACGAAATGTCGTTCAGAATGACCGAAAGTGCGTATGATTACCTTATGTATCGTACTTTTCAACAAAGAGATTTATATAGCAAGAGTAATTGTTCTTTCGCCTGGTTAGGATGGAATTCCCGCTGCGCAATTTGATAACCACGCCAGCCCATCTCACGGGTTGGTGTTGGGTGTTCGATCATCCAGCGGAGTCGACGCTCCAGAGACTGGGGTGAGAAATCCGTCATCACCAATCCGCAGCGCTCCGCCTCGATGAATCGCTTATAGAGTGGGGCAGGTGTCGAGATTACTGGCAATGCTCGTCCGAGATAGTACATCAGCTTGTTTGCCGGAAAGCAACGGATGCTATGGATGTCCGGTTTATTGGCGATCAAACCGATGTCCATCTTATCCAGATGATGCTGGATTTCCGACCGATCCACCCAGCCGGTACAGACCACACGGTTTGTCAGTCCGGTGCGATTTTCCCAGCGTTGGAAATACTCACGATCTTCAGGAAAATGAAAATCCCCGGCGGCAAGCAGGGAGACATTCGAGTAATCGAAGGCAACAGTCTCAAATGCCGCGAGGATTGTCGCCATCCCCCGCCGGAGACTGAAGTAGCCGTCATGACCGATGACACGAATCGGACCGGATCGCTCCGGCGGTTTTCCCCATAGATCAAGCGGTGGAGCGCCAAGCACTTTCCGCACCGGAATCCAAGGATTTAAAAGACGATAATAATGCTCCTCGAGTTCATGCGCCGTGATGATTCCATCGACAAAACGGGAAATCATCCACTCTTCATAAGCAACGACACCATGTTTGATCGAGGCGCGCAACCAGGGATTTCGCACTTTCGCAGCATAGAAATACTGCCATACTTCATGGCTGTCGAAAATAATTTTCGGCTGAGATCTTTTTCTGCGACAACGAAATTTGACCCAAGCCGCCGCCATCAATGGCGCATCTACTTCATGAACATGCAAAAAATCCGCCGGAATTTTCTCTGCATAATCTATCAAAGCGGAAAGTGTCGACCATTTTCTCTGAAAACCACTCGGTTTCTTGGTGAAAGTGTAAAAACGGACGCCGTTGTTCTCCCAGGAAAGTGGTGTATGCCCCGGGGCGACGATCGCGACAGAAAATCCAGCTTTCTGGAGAGTCTTCGCTTCAAGATGATAGATGCGTCCATCTTGGGCGTCGTGATGCGAGGTCAGCATCAGAATCCGTTGTCCTTTCCCCGTCTGATTCATTCTTCACTTCGCTCTTGGCTGGGCGTCAATCCCGCATCTTCCTGATGGGGGGAACGTACCTGCGTCTCATATAAAAAGGCAGAGACGGCAATCAATAGTACCCAGACATAACCGAACTCGTAATAAAGCAGCATCGCAGTTGCGGAGGAGTAAACCAGAATCATGCCGATGATGGTAAAAATCGCCGCGCCGATTAATTTGGTTTTTGGATCAGTTGCTTTATAATAAATCATCCATGCTTTCCAAAGGGCAAGAAGATAAAAAGAGAGGATCAATAGAAGTAAAACAATGCCTCCTTTCATGAGTGCAATGATATAACTATTATCTATATAATAGAACAATGACGATGTCGGAACAGTAAAAATCGTTTTGCCTAATCCAGTGCCAAGGATTGGATTTCGTTTGATGAATCCCCAAGCAGTTTGAATATCGAAAAGCCTCATCCGAGTGGAAACATCTTTCATTGTTCCAAAAGTTTTCCATTTATTAAATAATTGTGAAATATCCACATCAAAATACTGCATAGCGATAAAAACTAACAGACCCATTAAGAGAACCGCAATAATTAGTGTAAATGTCCAAATTAGTAAGGCTCTTCGATTGAATCCGTTACGAAAGAAATATAGAGAGATAAAAAGTATCGTCTCCAGTATAGATATTATCCAGAGTATCCGTCCGAGGGTGAGTAGAACGTGAACATAGGTAATGAATAATCCGATTGCATAAATCATTTTCATCCACAGGGACCGAGTAGAGAAGAAAAAAGCATATAATAAGGGTATTGTAGCAATAGTCAATACTCCCTGACGTGTAGCCAATTGTCCCATGACAAAATTTAAAATCAAGGCAAAATGTTTATAAATGAACAAGATAAAGACACATGAAGTAATGACGGCAGCGAGCAGGAAGAGTTGCAGCCATATTGTTGTATGTTTACTTCCACGAACTACAGTTGACCAGATGAAATACCCGAAAATTGGAGACATTTCAACCACTTCACCACGAATCACTGTCGAATCATATCCAAGAGAGAATCCGCGCAACATTTGAAAGATGATCCATATCCCCAGAAAAATCAATAATATACTCTCAATATCAAATTTATAAGGCGGGCATTGGGCGTGAAGGTTTTGCTCATGACGAATCAGAATGATTGCGCGTTCTAAAATAAAAATTATCGCCATAGTGAAAAGGAACAGCGGTGTCAGACTGGCGTAATAATAGACCTTGTAGAATTCAAGATCTTTGCCGATGTAGTGAATAGGAGCGATGCAGAGGTAAAAAAGGAGAACAACCGGCAGGGCATAAGGTTTAAGACCGATTGTGACGATATATCCTACAACTGCGACGGCGACAACCGCCAGAAGAAAGCTGCGCTGTAAAAATAATATAACGAATATCGCTATGAATAACATGAGGAGAGCAATAAATGGTGCTGTCTCCTCACGACTTGTTTTTTGGAGGTAGGATCGTAAAAACATACAAAACCATTATTGTTGCAATGATTTACTTCTACCAAACAGATTGCGCGGCTTCCATCCCACTAGAACTCCATGTACTAATTGATAAAACTGGGGATCTTTTTCCTGTAACGCATGAAGCCATTCTACAAATAAAACATATAAGTAAAGGAGAACAAAGCTTAGAAACATCCAGGCGGCGAAGATCAAAGCGCGTTGGGGGCGACATTTTTTTTCGGGAATTTCCCCTTTATCCAGGATAAAGAGATTCCCCTGCTCACGCCTTTCTGTAATCCGCGCTTGTTCAAATTGAGGAAGCAGGTACTCGAGAATTTTCGAGCGAAGCATGATCTCCCGTTCCAGGCGAAGATACTGAATGCTGTAATCCGGAGCGACATCCATACTCATTATCATATTGGGAAGTTCACTTTCGGATTGTCTCATGACATTTTCCAGTTGCGAGTTGAGCGCTTTGACTGTTTCACGTGCCTGCACCACGAGGGAGGCATCCTGCGGCATAGTGCTCTCCAAAACTTCGAGTTGTACTTCCGCCAGGATCGCTTCGGTTTTCAACTTCGCCACCGATTCCACCGTTGCCGTCAGTTGATCCTTGACCGAGATGACGCCGGTCTTCTCCATGAATTGTTGGAAATTTTCTTCAATATCCGCTAATTCCTCTTTGATCTCATTGAGTCGATTTTCAAAGAAGACTCGTTGATTCCGCGCTTGCGCTGCGGAAATTCGGTTGTATTCCTCGGAAATCGTCGCCAGGATAAAATTGACCGTATTTGCTGCTATCTCGGGATCATCTTCAATAACAAACACCTGGATCGAACCTGACTCCGTTGTCTGCCAGGAAATCAGATCGATATAAAGCTCGTATGCTTTATATCGCGTGGCGAGCTTGTGTCGTTTGAACCAGTTAAAATGATCGATCACCAGATCTTTCAGCAGTCGGCTGTCCAATACAGTCAGGATCAATTTCGTCTCATTCGGCAAGGCACCCACGCCTTTCAAAATACCCATATCTAAGTTGGGGACAAGATTACCCAACTCCATCGTTGAGGGAGGCGGTGGAAGAACCTGACCATCACTCTGGTACCACTTTTTTGCCAAAAATACATAAGTGATCGAAGAAACCGCCATAATCGTCATGAAGATCAGAAACAGCTTTTTCCACTTCAGAATGAGCGTCAGATGATCCCATATTGTCACATTTCGTCGAATTGTCTTTTTCTCGAAAGAATCCATCAATTTATCGTCCTCGCAATGTCCAACGTCGATCTACCGGGTGATTCCAAGTAATGCCCATTGCCAGGATCGCGCCGGTTTTCTCCTCATCATAATCCCTCGCGATTCCTGCCATACATGAGAGAATCAGCCCCTCGATCGTTTCCCATTCAAGCCAGAGCTGCGCCTGACTTCGATCCTGACGATCGCCGTCAAGAAACGGTGCTTCTTTAACAGAATCTTTGAACCATCCGTGATCGTAATCACCTCCAACATTGATCTTGACTTTGCCATCCTCCAGACGGTTGGCTCCGTGACGGAGGTAGAAGCCTTCAAAACCGAACCGCAGAGAGTGATACGGCATCCAGGTAAACCAGGTGGAAAAACGATCCGAGTTTGGCTGCATTTGTAGTCCCAACGGCGCATTCCAATGTTTGTATGAATTGATCGGGTAAAAATGGCTGTAAACATAAGGACGCAGTTTGGCATACTCAACACCGCTTTCCACGGGCAGCGCGCGAGAACCCGATCCCGTAACTGCGCCTCCCGCCAACCATCCAATTTTATTGCTATAATAATTCGTGCCCAATTTGCCGAATTGAAGATCGTCAATCAACAGCTCCGTCCAGAGAGACACGTCACGAATCGGGATGAGGCGAGCATCGAATCCCATCATCGCATTGTCCTGATCCCCACTCTCATGCTCCTCGGAGAAGTAAATCGTCAGAGGATTCAGGTAATTCATGTCCAATCCTCGTTCGGCAAAGATTACAGTCTCGTGCAGTCCAATCTGAATCGAACGGGAGAGGGCAAATTCCAAACGATGTGCTGAAATGTACTTGTCGGAACGAATAGTACGTATCCATTTAGTCGGAGCGGTATAGAGGGTATCCTTTTTTTCGGGAAAAGGGGCAAGGGAACCCACTAATGAAGAGAAGAGGATATTCGAACTCAGGCGAAGGGAAATCCGGCATTGAGTGAAAGAAGTGGTTTCCCCGGAGAAGACCAGGTTTCCGGTTCTTCCCGGTCCCCAGCGCAAACGATCACGTCCATAAAAGAAGGAAAGTCTCCCAGTGGTGACTTGTAAGCCCGCCAGCAAATCCTCATAAGCTAAAACCTCTGAATTAGTGGGATTGACAAAACCGATACGATCATCGAAAATCTTCGACCGGTCATTCCAGACACCATAAGGTTCATTCCCCCATTCAGCCCGATCCTGCCAGCGCACCATAGCCGTCAGCCAAGGCAGCGGTCCAGTCTCCAAGACAACTCCCCAACCGCGGCGAAAGATATCCTGCTGTTCAAGGGAATGATCGTAACGGAAGTCATAGATGGGATCCAATGAGAACCAGGCGCCGTTTTCATAAGTCACTTCCAAAACCCGTCCATCATTCTGGCATATCGTCTCGTACCGGGGTAAGATGTTGAATTGCCTCGCCAGACGCCTCAATCTCGCTTCATAAGGCAGAGCCTCTTTCCACCATTCCTCGCCAACCTGCTCGGTAATCTCACGTTTGTACTGCTCAATATATCGTCGCAGCTCGTAACGATAGGCGGCAGGCAAGCGATTCTCTATTCGTTCCTCGTTCGTAAGGTGAATCAGTAGGGAAGATATGGTTTTCCGGTCATACGGGCGGGTGTCGATCGGTACAGCGGGTAAGAGTTTACGCATGGACGCCTGGTCGATCAGATCGTAGACTCTGTCGCCAACAGGAACCGGTTGTGAATGTGCTTCTTTCGACCAGAATCCCAGGAGAAGATAAGAGCATAGCGAGAGCATAACGATTGTTTTTAATCCTTTGCTCTTTGCTCTTTGCCCTTTCCCCTTCATCTTTTGCCTTTTCACCTTTCGCTTTTGCACTCCATGGGCGGGACGCCCATGCTACTCTCGCAAGCGGGACGCCCATGCTACTCTCGCAGGCGGGACGCCCATGCTACTCTCGCAGGCGGGACGCCCATGCTACTCTATCTCTTACTCTTTCAACCGTTTCCCATATTGCAGGTCATAGTATTTCAAATACTCGCCGCTTTTCACCCGTGAAACCCAATCTAAATGATCGAGATACCAACGGATAGTCAGAGGGAGCGCTTCCTCGAATGTATGCCTGGGACTCCAACCTAGTTCCCTTTCAATCTTCGAGGCGTCGATGGCATAACGAAGATCATGTCCGGGACGATCTTCAACAAAACGAATCAGGGAGTCAGGCGCCTTCAACTCCTTCAGGATCATGCGGACAATATCGATATTCTTCCTCTCATTATTGCCGCCGATGTTATATACTTCTCCTGACCGCCCTTTTTCCAGCACGGTCGCCAATGCGGCGCAATGATCCTCCACGAAAAGCCAATCCCGAACGTTCAGTCCTTTGCCATAAACTGGTAAAGGCTTTCCTTCAACCGCATTGGTGATCATCAGGGGAATCAGCTTTTCCGGGAATTGGTAGGGACCGTAATTGTTGCTGCAACGAGTGATGATAGTGTCCATTTTATGGGTTTCATGTGCCGCGCGGACAAGAAAATCCGATCCGGCTTTCGAGGCGGAATAAGGGCTGTTTGGAGACAAAGGAGTGACTTCTGTGAAATAACCGGTCGCTCCCAAAGTCCCATACACTTCATCCGTCGACACCTGAAGAAATCGCCCGTCGCCTCCGAGACGACGAAACTCATCGAGTAATACCTGAGTTCCAAGCACATTCGTCCGGACAAAGATCAGCGGGTCGAAAACGGAACGATCGACATGGGATTCCGCCGCCAGATGCATCACGGCATCGGGTCGATACTCCTCGAAAACATCTCGCATCTTTGCCGTATCGGTGATGTCTGCATGGACGAAATGATATTTCGGATTCGTCTCGCACGCTTTCAGGTTCTCCAGGTTGCCGGCATAAGTCAAGGCGTCGACGTTGATAACCTCCCAGTCGATTCTATGGGAAAGGATATAATAGACGAGGTTGGATCCGATGAATCCCGCCCCACCGGTGAGTAAGACTCGCATGATTACCTCTCTTACCACTAAGTATACAAGTGCGCAGTAGTAAATTAGCAACGTGTAATTACTATTTCACAATTAAACTCTATTCTACCATCCAAACATTCGAAT
>CAZCRQ010000154.1:0-6951 GCA_964501095.1 uncultured bacterium
AGCCGAGGACGGCTGACACCAACTCTCCCTAAAAACTTGCGTGTCAGCCGAGGACTTAGAGTGCCGTCAGCCGTCCTCGGCTGACGGAAAATCAAAGACTCCCTAAAAACTTGTGTGTCAGCCGAGGACGGCTGACACCAACTCTCCCTAAAAACTTGCGTGTCAGCCGAGGACGGCTGACACCACTTTAACTAATTAAAACGCAAATTCACGTAAACGGTTTACATGATACGCCAATCGATCCGTGACATACTGGAGATCCTCTTCCGTGGTCGAGCGTCCTAATGTAATCCGAATGGAAGAATGTGCGGTTTCAGGATCGCGTCCGATGGCAGTTAAAACATGGGAAGGTTTGGTACTCCCAGAACTGCAGGCAGAACCGGTGGAAACCGCAATGCCATCCAGATCAAGCGCTAGAAGCAGCGACTCGCCTTCAATCCCGGGGAAAGCCAAATTCAGATTCGCACCCAGACGTCTTGTCAAATCGCCATTGACTAGAACTTCCCCGTGAACGGCTTCTCGAATCCAGCTCAAGAAGCGATTTCGCAAATTTTCCAATCGATTGTTTTCCTGCCCGATCTCCTGGGCGCAAATCGCTGCTGCTTCGCCAAATCCGGCAATTCCCGGCATGTTTTCCGTACCGGTGCGGATGTTCTTTTCCTGCCCTCCGCCCTGTGTCACAGGATCAATTGGCACTTCAGGACGAAGATAAATCGCTCCCACACCTTTAGGTCCGTAAATCTTATGGCTCGAAATCGAGACCAGATCCACCGGCAACTCGGTCACGTTCAAATCAAGTTTCCCAAACGACTGCACGGCATCTGTATGAAACAACACTTCTCTTGACCGGCAGATCGCTCCGAGTTCTTCTATCGGTTGAATCGTGCCGATCTCGTTGTTGACATACATCACGCTCACCAGCACTGTATCATCCTCGATCGCAACGCGTAATTTTTCAGGATCGATAATGCCGGTTTCATTGATTGGCAGACGAGTTACCCGAAATCCTTCTGTCTCGAGAGTGTGAGCTGCTTTATTGATGGCGCTGTGTTCTATCGGGGAGATGACCAGGTGATTGCCGCGATTTTCCCGTCTGGCGCAACGCATCACTCCGAATAACGCCAGGTTGTCCGCTTCAGTGCCGCCGGAAGTGAAAAACAGGTTCTCGGGAGTGCCATGTAATAAAGAGGCGATCTTCTCCCGAGCGTTTTCCAGGACAATCTTCGCCTCGCGTCCCTTCCCGTATAAACTTGATGGATTCCCCCAAGCCTGCTCGAGGACATGATTCATCGTTTTTATCACACCTGGATCAACCGGCGTGGTCGCACTATGGTCGAGATAGATCAAACGGTTCAATTCCCTGTTCATTATTGATTTCCTTTTACCTCTTTCCACCACCGGATGAACGTTTGAAACGCCTTCCCCCGATGACTGATCTGATTCTTCTGGGCAGTCGGCAATTCGGCGAGGGTTTTTTCACTTCCCCCGGGGAGAAACACTGGATCATAGCCGAATCCATTTTCTCCGCGCTTTTCTCTAAGGATTCTACCTTCGAGGACACCCTCGAATCGTTCGACACGATTCTGATCCACATAAGCGATGACAGTACGAAAGCGAGCGGTTCTTTGGGCGTCAGGAACGTTTATTATAACTTCAAGTAATTTATTAACATTATCATCATAACTAGCGTTATTACCGGCATATCGAGATGAATGAACCCCTGGCGCTCCATTCAAGGCATCCACCTCCAGTCCGGTATCATCGGCAACTGTGGGAAGACCGCTATGATAAAATCCATTCTTCGCCTTAAGCATTGCATTTTCCCCTAACGAAGCTCCGCTCTCTTCCACTTCTTCATTGGAGAACTCCCCAGCCTGATGAATGATAACATCATCATCCAAGAGGAGAGATAACTCTTTGATTTTATCCAGGTTACGGGTTGCAAGTAAAATTTCTTTAGACATTTTTTAATTTATTATTATCGGTAGGTAGGGATACCTATTTGAAGTCTCGAGGACATTTAAATCATAATACAATTTATAACTCGACTACTTCTTGTCGTATTTCCTGAAATAATTTATTGTCTTTATCTGACATTTCCTCCTTGGTGAAAGCAAAAATATCCACACCACAAGGCACATCTCTAAAATAATCAATGAAGTCCGCAGCTCTGTCAATCCATCTTCTGTCATCCTTTTCCAATTCTATAAAAATATCGATATCGGAACCTGGTGCCTGATCATTGCGGGAAAAGGAACCAAAATATCCGATGCGAAGGACACCCGGCAGTTTTTTTATCTTCTCGGCAGCTTTTTTTACAATTGGAATAACATCTTCTTGTAAAAGCCACTCAATAACGTTGTTATCTTTCATTATTTTTCCATTATATTCAGGCATAATTTGATGATCGCCTCCGAATCAGAAATCGCCTGCTCTGCATCTTGGCGAGAATAGTATTGATGAGGATATCCCGATGAAAACCCATTGGGATAACGTGGAAGAATATAATTTTTATCTAAACGCTTACATGCTTCAATAATATCATTATCTTTTATATTAAGAGCTATGATCATATCAAAAAGCGCATGACTTTTAGCCTTGCCATTTCTACTTTCTATAACAGCTTTAATGGCTTTTTCGCTTGCCTGTTGTGCGGCGAAACATGCCCATTCGTAATCCCCAAATTCAAGGGATTTCTTCGCATGTTTAAAATCTATTTCCGCCTGCGCCATCCAATCAAGATGTCGTCGCGCCATTGTCCTTACTCTCATTACTATTATAAATTAGGATGCCTGTACAAGAAACGACCGTCCCAATCTATTCCAGGCAATCCCGAAGAACTCGGCAAGCGTGGCGGCGACATCGCAGAAACTATCGCGAATTCCAAGATTATTTCCCTGTCCCCCTCTTCCCCGCCACGCCAACAACGGCACATATTCACGTGTATGATCGGTGCTGACAGTCGTCGGATCATTGCCATGATCGGCGGTTAGGATAAAAAGGTCATCATCTCTGGCGTATGTCAGCCAATCCGGAAGATAACGGTCAAGTTCCTCCAGACCGCGCTGAAATCCAATAGGATCGTTTCGGTGACCCCAGAGCATATCGAAGTCGATCAGATTGGCAAAGACCAATCCGCAAGAAAATAACTTGATCATCTCCTGAATTCTGCTTATCCCCTCACGGTTGCTTTTGGTGTGGATCGCTTGGCTGAATCCGCGACCGGCGAAAAGCGTATCCACCTTGCCGATTCCTATAACAGTGTAGCCGTTATCGTGTATCAAGTCTAAAATTGTCACCGCGGGCGGCGCCAGGGCAAAATCCTTCCGATTCGAGGTCCGTTGAAACGCGCCCTCTTTTCCCATGAATGGTCTGGCGATAATCCTGGCGACCCGATGTGGAGGAACAAACCTGGTATGGATCTCTTCGCAAATTCGATAGAGCTGATCCAGGGGAATAATATCTTCATGCGCTAATAATTGAAGCACGGAATCCGCTGAAGTATAGAGAATCAACCTGCCTGTCCTCAGATGCTCCCCTCCCAAACGCGCCATGATCTCGGTACCCGAAGCGACTTCATTGCCGAGAATCGCCGCTCCGCAGACTTCTTCAACCAAATCGACAACTTCCGCGGGAAAACCGTTGGGATAGGTAGGAAAAGGGATGTCGAGACGGATGCCGCAAATCTCCCAATGTCCGGAGATCGAGTCTTTCCCGACGCTTTGGGGAGTCATTTTTCCATAACTCGCCTTAGGTTCTGTGACACCGGGAACGCCCGCTAAAGATGAGATATTCCCCAATCCAAGTTTTTGTAATTCAGGAAGATGCAGCCCAGATTGGAGCCGCGCGAGATTGCCTAAAGTATCGCTGCCTTCGTCCCCGTAAAGGGAAGCGTCGGGTGCAGCACCAATCCCGACGCCATCCAGAATAATTAAAAATACCCGGGGTCGATCAAGACCCATAGATTTCTTTCTCTTTGGACGCTGTTATATCGACCATGACCGCGCGATAGCGATATACTCCAGGTTTTCCCGGCACTTCTGTCGGTTTTAATATCCGCACGCTGGTTATCTCTTCGCCGGCTTCATTAAAACGCTTCATCTTTGTTTTAGATAACTTCGCTACGAATGACTTAGCTTTAGCCATGATTTGACTCCATATATATGTTTTAGATTATTCTTTAAACTTTGAAAAACAGGTTACCCGAGAATACTCTCACGATTATCAAAAAGGGTGCCCTGCACTACTTGTTGTGCAGGAAACAGGAACAGATAGCTATTCTCCTGAAATACAATGAGTTATGCTTTGAGAATCATAGTCACCCTGCACAACAAGTAGTGCAGGACATTCAACACCCAATAAGGTCTTTCCACTCTCGGTCAGATTGCTTCTTAGAAGTGACACCGAACTAAACTGTATTAAAAGTTTACCGCTCTGTACTGACTGTACTGGTTTTCCAAATTGGCGAACCGCCCCATTCCTGTTGATTCGTTGGGGATGTGGAATCATCGAGTCCTTCCGCTAAATCGACTCGATTCTCTGCTGCGGAATCATTCAGAGTTGCAGCCACAGGTTGAGATGGAGAATTGTTCAACTCGATCGACTCCTGTAATGTCATCTTGGAAGGCTGGTTCAGCGAACCCACCGTGAAGAAAAAGAGAGCTGCGCCAGTTGTAACTCCAAGAGCAAGACTACTCCAACGTAATACGGGAACATCCAGAAAAGAGGGTTTATCATCTTTATGATTTCCGGCATAAACCCGCATACGGTAGGCAAAATTATCAGGAGCGTGAAGATTCCCTAATTCTTGCAATATACTTCTGATTTGGTTGCCGCCAGAGGCATAAGCACGACATTGTGGGCATGATTGTCGTTGCTTCTCCAACATATCCAATATTTCTGGACGTTGATTCCCCCGCATCGACCATAAATGCTCAAATTCCTGTAAATCCATAATTTCCACTCTTAACAATTTATCAATTTAGACCCTGTAAAGTTTGTTACCTTTTTCGCAAGGAAATGGCGTTGTCTATCTAAATGATCCCGTTCTCTTAATCTCAAAAACCAGGAATCACGAATAGTACGCTCGGTTTCTTAATCAGGTTCCCAACCAGACTGTCCGGGTTCTCGGAGACTCGCCAGCCGTTTTTGCAATCGGGCTCTTCCCCGGTTGATTCTTGATTTGACGGTTCCCACTGGGACACCCAGTATTTCACTTACTTCTTCATAACTTTTATCATTGACATCACGTAGGATCACCGCCATACGGTAGGCTTCGGGCAGATGCTGGATCTCTTTTGTCACCAGACGTCTGATCTCCTCCCGCGCCGCGTCGCTCTCCGGATCCGCTGAGGTATCGACGACATCGATGCCTTCCTCTTCCAGCGGCTCTCCGCCGGTGCGAATGTAGACACTTCTGCGAATCTTCAACCGTCTCAATTCTGTTTTCGCCAGGTTGCCAGCGATAGTATAAACCCAGGTGGAGAAACGGGCAACAGTTTTATAACGTTGACGGTGTTTCCATACCCGGATGAATGTCTCCTGAAGGATATCCTCCACATGCGAACCGCATCCGACAAAACGTGTGATGAAGGTAGTCAGTGCGTGTTGATAACGAAGCACAATCTCTTCAAACGAATACTCATCATTTTCCTGAACCAACGCCATCAGTTCTTCATCGGTGAGGTCTTTATAATTGATCCGTTTGTCTGTCATCAACTGAGTTCCTCACGATCAAGACCAATCTGATGAATCAAGCGTTCAAACATGCTGGAGACGCTGAATTGAGTGGTTTTTCGCAACCGGTCGAAAGTGAGAAAGGAGTTTATCGCCCGCACTGCGACTTCCGGGGGTAGTGTTTTCAAGTCTCGTGATGCCATATTCCATTGTTTTTGGGAAGTGCCAGACCAGATTCGCTTGTTGTAAGGCGTTTTTTTACGATTATAGAATGATTCCTTAAGCACGAGGCGAAATCTAAGGAACACTTGTGATAGAACAAAACCGGCACTTTGTTTCTCGAAATCATCACGCATCAAACAAAACTCTCTGAGCGTGACCAGCCTTTTTCCTGAAGCAAAGTGATCGAAAAAGCCCCAGATATCCAGTTCTGGTGTAATTCCCCAAATTTGCTGCATTTCACGCCCGGTGATCACCCCACCCGCATCAACCAATAATGATGCTTTCTCCAATTCAGACGCCAGATCTATCAGACGAATCCTACGATTCTCTGTCATTAGGGCTATCGCTGTATCATCGATGGAGACTCGGAGTGACTCAGCGCGCCGCCGGATCCATTCCTCCAGAGATTTCCTTTTCGGGGTGTCACACCTGATAACGGTGGTTTTTGACGTTAAATCTTTGATCCAGGCGATCTTTCCCTCGTTTTCGATCAGAATGATCAGGACGCAGGTGGGAGAAGGATTGCCAAGATAGCTGAGCAACAACTTTTGTAATCCAGCTGTAAGAGATTCCGCTTTCTTGATTATAACCAAGCGTCGCGCTGACATCATCGGCAGAGCGGACAGGGCGGGAAGTAGAATCTGTCCTGTGAGTTCATCGCCGCAAAAAACATCCAGATCGAAATCGTGAAATTCCGGTTCAACCAGCAATTTTCTGGCGGTGCTGTCCACTTCTTCGAGCAGCAATGATTCGGTTCCCAAGGCGAGATAGACATTCTCCACTTTCCCATTGGAGAGAGTTTTGCGAAAATCAGCCAGGTTTATTACACGTCCCGACATTGTTCCTCAAAATATGATCTGCACTCGAGCGAATTTTCTCGATAGGTGAAAATAGCTTTAAAATGGTAAAAAGTTAAAACGGTAAAAAGCTAATAGTCCATGTCAGATGATATAATAGCACTGATTTCAGATTAATTAACTAAAGCTTGCCCGCTGCCTGCTTGCACACCGCCCACTACTTGCTTGCCACCGCCCGCTGCCCGCTTGCACACTG
>CAZCRQ010000155.1:0-6929 GCA_964501095.1 uncultured bacterium
GTTCACCTATCTATAAATAATTATATTTTCTAAAATACCTCCAAAGACAGGTTTATGCGACCTTATCTTTTCAATTCACCTATATCCCAGTTTAACACCACTTTCTTCCATCCGATATAATCAGTTCTTCATTATCTTACCCGAAAGTTATCACGCCTCCGACAGACTATTTGTTCCAAACAAGGTAAAGATTATGCTGATGATGCGCAAACCTTTTAAAATACAGTACTTTCCTCCGGCGGCAATCGCGGAGTCACGCCGATTATTCATGCCTCCCTTTCTCTTGGACTCCTGGAGTTTACAATTCACTCCTTGTTGATTTCAAAAGATGAGGAGCTTAACTTCCAGCCGACCAATCTAATCGTTTGGTCGTTTCTTCGTTTATTTGGAGATTGAAAGCGATGGAACAGCTATCCGAACGAGGGCGAAAAATTCTCGATATCGCCCAAGATCTATTTTTGACTTTCGGTTATCGCAAGACAACCTTAGATGATGTCGCGGCTGGGGCGCACATCCGCAAGAGTTCCCTCTATTACTACTTTTCCAGTAAGGAAGAACTCTTTCGTGCCGTAGTCTCGCGGAGGCGAGAAGAGCAGTTTAAAATCTATCAAACGGTATTGAAGCGTCCAATCAATATCCGAAAATGCTTGATCGAATTCGCCAAGATTCTAGTAGAGGAGTATGAACGATGGTCACGAGCTGTGAAAATATTATACGCTGAGTTCACTGACATTATACCGATTCTGAAGAATGAAAGTCATTGCATGCTGAGCGACTTGGAAGCGATGTTAAAGCAGAGGCTGGAAAAAGCTGTGGAAGCCGGCGAGTTAAAACCTTTGCCGATAGATAACATTGTCGGGGTTATTCTATTGATGATAAATGCTCTGCATAATCCACCGGAACTAATGCATTACTTTCAGCGATATATCAAATGCATACCGTTTCTAATCGATGTGATACTAATTCATTATTACACAGAAAAGATCAAAATTGCAGATTAAAGCAAAAATATGGGCAGGCGTATTACCATCACTGTGAATTTGAGAGAAACTACCCTGGAGGTTCAATGAGGTTTATCAAACCTGTGCAAATCATCTGGTTAATAGTAATAGTCACCATTTTCCCTAGTTCATCGCCAGCACAACCTCTGGTACTTGATTGGCAAAGCGCTTGGTCGTTGGCACAGGAGCATAATGAATCCCTGGCGTCGGCGCGGGATGAAGTACAGAAGGCAAGTCATCAGGTGGGTGAAGCCTTGGCAGGCGCTTTGCCGACGGTGGAGTTCAGCGGCACCCTGCAGCATTACATCGAGGTGCCATCGACTATCTTCAACCTTCCAGCGGACATGAACCGTGATCCGGATACCGGGGAATCACTCGGACCACTGAGAATCAAGACTCAGTTCGGCTCGGAAAACAATGTCCGCGCCAATCTCCAACTCACACAACCGTTGTACGTTGGAGGCAAGATCGGCATCGCCCTGGAGATCGCCAAACATTATAAGGAGCTGATGGAGCTTGGATTGAAAGTCTCCCGTCAGGATCTGCACTTTGCCTTGATCCAGACTTTCTATGCGGCGATTCTGTCAGATGAATACCTGAAAGTGTCCAAGGAAGCGCTGGGGCAGGCAGAGCGTCACCGTGACCAGGTGCAATTGATGTACGATCAGGGTGTGGTTAGCGAATACGATCTGATCCGTTCGCGGGTGGCGGTATCCAATCTCCTTCCCCAGGTGCATGAAGCTGAAGCAGGCAGGGAATTGGCTTATAAAGCCTTGAAGAATATCATCGGCATCGATGTCGATCGTGAAATCGAATTACAGGGTGAATTGAAGGTCGACGGCGAGATTATGGCGCCTTATGACGATGCCTGTAAGATCGCTTTGGAAAAACGTCTGGAATTTCGTCAACTTGAATTAACAAAGGAACTCTATCAGGGGCAGTACAAGATCGAAAAACATAGCTGGCTGTGGCCCAATTTCCTTTTGAACCTCAGTTGGGAGACCACCGCTCAGGGGAATAACGAACTTAGTTTGAGCAAATATGAATTTCTCGGCGGCTATGGCGGAGCACTGGTGTTGCAGATCCCTCTCTTCAATGGTTGGGCGTCCAATCATCGGGCACAGAAGGCAAAGATCAGCATCCGTGAAGTGGAGCGTCAAAAGGATCTCCTGGAACGCGGAACACGCATCCAGGTTTACAAGGCTTTAAGCGATTACCAGAAAGCGGAGAAGGAATCGACAGCCGCCGATGATGCGCTCGAGCAGGCAAGCAGAGGTTATGAGATTGCCCTGGTGCGATATTCCGAAGGCATTGGAACTCAGCTTGAAATCCTGGACGCTCAACTTCAGGTGAATGCGAGTAAAGTGAATCTTTTACAAGCGAAATATAACCAACTTGTGGCTTATGCAGCGTATCAAAGGTCACTGGGCGTAATAAACTGATATTGAAATAGGGTGAAGTATGAAGAAAATCATTGGAATTGTAATCCTTGGATTGATTGTTCTATTCCTGGCGCTGGGGATTATACGTAAAGGCGAGACCGAAGAAGTGCAGAGTATTACCAAGATTCAGCAGACTCAAGGCATACCGGTTCTAGCGTACACAGTGCATCGCCGCGATGTCAATGAGACCAAACGATATTTTGGCACCGTGCGAGCGGCGAACCAGGTTGTGGTCTCCTCGAAGTTGATGGAAAGGATCGATCAAATCCTGGTCAATGTTGGGGATTTTGTGAAGGAGGGTCAACCGGTGGTGACCTTCGATACCACTGCGAGCCAGGTACAGGTTACGGCTGCACGGCTGGCGTTCGAGAATGCAAAACTGGAGCTTGCCCGTATGCAGGCGCTCTATGATGCCGGCGCGATCAGCAAACAGATGCTTGACCAGGTGAAGCTCCAGCATGATATCGCAGAGGAATCCTTTCAGACCGCCCATCGCACCGTGCAGCTACTGGCGCCGATCTCCGGAACTGTGACCCGCAAGGACTTTGAAGATGGCGCCATCGCCAATCCCGGGGATGTGATCCTGACCATTGTCGGCAAGGATAGATATGAAGTGGTATTCGATGTCACCCAGGAAGACCGGACACGACTCCGTAAAGGGCAACCGGTAAACGTGACCTTCAATCATTTGAAAATTACTTCAGGAAAGGTATCCCATGTCAGCCTGGCGACCGTTCAGGATTCCCGTATGTTCACGGTCTATGCAGACTTGACCGATGGACAAGGATTGTATCCCGGAAGCCTGGCGACTGTCGATGTCACTCTGGAAGAGAGAAAGAATGTTCTCGCTGCGCCGATCGAGGGGTTGATCAAACGGGGGAATTTAGATGTGGTAGTCCTTATTCACGACGACATGGCAAAGATTCAGCCAGTGCAGGTTGGACTTCGCGGTGAGGAAATGGTCGAAATCCGCCAGGGTGTGGAAGAGGGGGATGTTGTCGCGGTCTATGGGCACACCGGTTTGGAAGATGGGATGAAAGTGAAAATTATTGAGGAATAAGTACATGCTCTTAGCTGATACATCGATAAAACGTCCTGTTTTAATGACGATGATTGTCCTGACATTTGTCGTATTGGGCGTTTTTAGTTTCCTCCGGGTGGGAATCGACTTGATGCCGAATATCGACTTTCCCTATATAACCGTAATGACAATTTACCCCGGCGCAGGACCCGAAGAGATTGAAACCCTGATAAATGAGCCGATGGAAGAAGAGGTAGGCAGTGTCAGTGGTGTAAAAAACATTTACAGCATAGCCCAAGAAGGTGTGAGTTATCTCATCGTGGAGTTGGAACTCGGGGAAGATGTCGATATCGGATCGATCGACATCAAGGATAAGATCGACGCCCTGATGCCGACCCTACCGACGGATATCGAACCTCCCGTAGTACAGAAATTTGAAATGGGCGCTATGGCATTTATCAATCTGACAGTCACCGGTCCTTACGACTTGCAGCAACTTTATGAAATCGCCGACAATACTATCAAATCGGAGTTGGGGAAAATCTCCGGATTAGCGAATATCGACATCGTCGGGGAGAAAGAACGTGAGATCGAGATCGCCCTGTCCGCTCAAAAAATGCGTGCTTACCAGGTAAGTCCTCTCCAGGTCGTCGGCGCTTTAACCGCCGAGAATCTGACCTTGCCGGCGGGACGCATCGACCGTGGAAGAAGCGAATACACCGTCCGAATGTCGGGAGAGTTCGCCAATCTTGCTGATATCGCCGCTACACGGATTCAAACGCCTTCCGGATTGATCCGGCTGGATCGCATCGCAGAGGTGCGGGATACTTACGCTGAGATGCGGGAAATGGCTCGCTTCAACGGTGAGACCACTATCGGGCTTGACCTGGTGAAACGTTCGGACGCCAACACTGTCCAGGTGGCGAAAAAAGTCCACGCTGCGCTGAATAAACTTCAAAAACGACTTCCGGAAGGGATTACCATCAATGTCGCCCATGATTACAGCGAATTTATCGAAAACTCGGTTGCCGATGTGCGCAGCAATCTGATTCTGGGGATTCTCTTCACCGCTGTCGTTCTCTTTCTCTTCCTTCACACCTGGCGCGGAACAGTGATCGCCGCGATTGCCATGCCAATCTCCATCATCTCAACATTCATCCTGGTGAACGCCGCCGGTTTCACTTTGAACATGATGACCCTGACCGGACTGGCGATTTCGGTCGGCATCCTGGTCGTCAATTCCATCGTAGTTTTGGAAAACATTGAACGTTACCAGAATCAAGGTTTTGATTTGAGTACTGCCGCTTCAAAAGGCACAGGGGAAATAGCTATCGCAGTGGCAGCCTCGACTTTGACCAACATCGTCGTCTTCTCACCGATGGCATATATGCAGGGAATTGTCGGAATGATCTTCCGCCCATTCGGCTTGACTGTCTCCTTCGCCACCATCTTCAGCCTCCTGGTCAGTTTCACCCTGACTCCGATGATGGCGTCCAAACCACTGAAAGGCGGAATTTACATCCTGGTCGGCATTTTCACCTTCCTGGCGACGTATGCTTATATAGGGAAGATTCCCGCGTTCATCCTGTTGGGAGTTGTGCTTTTACTGTTGATCGCCGGGCATTATGGATTGGTTCAACGATTCGCCCGATTCTGGGATCGCTGGTATGATGAATTGGCGAATGACTATAGAGTCGGATTGAAATGGTCGATTCAACATCGGTGGCTGATTGTCATCTTCACTTTTATCTTGTTTGTGTTCGGGGTGTTTCTCTTCAAGTATGTCGGTGGGGAATTTTTTCCCAGCTATGATGAACGAGCGCTGATAGTCTCGGTGGAAATGCCGGCAGGTGCACGTCTCGAAGAAACTAATCGCGTCCTTTACCGTATAGAAAAAGAGCTGGCGAACTACCCGGAAGTCAGCAAAGTGTATACTTCTCTGGGTAAAACAAGCACTGGACATTTCTCAGGCCAGCAGGGCGTGCAGTACGGTAACGTGATTGTGGAGTTGCGGCCTTGCGAAGAAGGGAATTTTCCGCCAACGCTTGAAGTTGTCAAATCTCTTCGGGTAAAATTGGCGGATATCCCAGCCGCGAAATTAGTCGTGGCGAAAACCACCCAGTTTGGCGGTGGAGAAGGCGGAGTAGACTTGACTCTGGAATTGCAGGGTGAAGATATGAAAGACCTGGAAATCGCTGCGGATAAAACTGTTAAATTGATTCAGGAGACCGGGAAAGCAGTCGATGTGAGCAGCGATTGGCAGTTGGGAAAACCGGAGGTGGTCATCTGTCCCGACCGTACTCGACTCTCCGACCGTGGCGGAACGGTGCAAGACCTTGCTCTAGTGTTGAGAACTCTCTTTGAAGGGACTGTCGCTACCACATATCGTGAAAATGGTGAAGAATACGATGTCCGGGTTCGACTCACCGAGGAAGACCGCAACCGGATCGACCGTGTCGGAGATTTACTAATGACACTCCCCAGCGGATTTGTGCCGATAAAGGACGTGGCGGATATTGAGCAGGGTTCCGGTCCAACTCAGGTCACCCGTAAGAACAAACGACGCTTGATCAATGTTTCCGCCAACCTGGCGGGAGTGACTCTTACGGAGTTACAGACCGCGATCACTGAGAAATTGGAATTGCCGCCCACCCCCCCATCTCAGATGATTAAAGACATTCTTACTGGAACCAGCAGCAAAACGCCACTGCCGAGCCCTAAGCTGCCGGAAGGAGTGACTGCGTATTTCGGCGGGGAGTCGGAAATAATGGCGGAATCATTCTCCAGTCTGTTCCAGGCGCTTATCCTGGCAGTGATCCTCACCTACATGCTTCTTGCGGCGATATTGGAAAGCTATCGCTATCCATTGATTATCATGGTTACCCTGCCGCTTGCCCTGGTCGGGGTTTCGATGGCGTTAGTGATGACTGGTAAGACCATCTCGATGATCTCCCTGATTGCGATGATCATGCTGGTTGGAATTGTCGTCAATAATGGAATTCTGCTGATTGATTATACCGAGGTAATGCGCAAGGAACATCGACACCATCTCTACGATGCCGTTTTGGCAGCCTGCCCGGTGCGTCTGCGTCCGATCGTTATGAGCACTGTCGCCACCGCCTTGGGAATGCTGCCTCTCGCCCTGGGAATTGGGGAAGGCGGCGAGTTCCGTGCTCCGATGGCGATTGTGGTCATCGGAGGATTGTTGGTTTCCACTGCTATGACCATCTTTGTAATTCCAGTTTTCTATGTCATTCTCGAAGCAAAACGGGAGAAAAGGGCAGAGCAATAATCAGGTTCTTCACTGTTTTGAGTTGATTCCCAAAAGTTATTCCTGTTCTATAGGCTTTTCGAGAATATCTTCAAGGCTCGCACAGCGTCATTGATTCCATATATCACAAATCGCAAGCACGGAGGATCGCATACACAGAGGATCGCAAGCACGGAGGCTTACGCTACCCCTCG
>CAZCRQ010000156.1:0-3474 GCA_964501095.1 uncultured bacterium
GGTGGCACGTCCGGGCTACATCTCCTCTCGCAAGCACGGAGGCTTACGCTACCCCGCACTCCAATTAAATCACTTGAGAAATATAATCTTACATCTCTCTGAACGATGATTATATTGCACCTCTAGAAAATACATCCCGCTAACCAGTGATCGATCGCTTTGCTCAGCATTAAAAACGAATGAATAGTAGCCAGTTTGATATATACGTGAAGTCTGATACACCACCTGCCCGAGGATATTGAAAACTGTGAATGTGACATCGCCATTCTCAGGCAGAGCAAAGGGAATAGTCACCGTCGAGTTGAATGGATTCGGATATGCCGGCTGTATGGCAAATTCATTTGGAAGAGAAACGTCAGTGGTGGTTAGAGTAACTTCTGCATAAGCGCCTTCTCCAAACGCGAGATACTGATTGCGATCTGAATCACTATTTCGCATGGAACCAATCAGCTCAGCCTTTTCGATCACCATGGGTAGTTCAACTCCATCCGCTCTTATGATCCTAAGATCGATTGTATGACCGCTGACAAAGCCGGTCACACCTTTTTCCGCCAATCCGCCCCAGGCAATAACAGGTGTGATACGACAATTTGACATATTTGGATCAGGTGTTTCTTCGACAACAGCTCTGCCTACCAGTAGCGATCCATCGTACAGTTCAATTATTGCGGGATTTCGAGCAAGTAAAGCATCAGTCATTGAAACAAGAACCAGATAGGGCAGTCCGGTAGGAGTCGGTGTATCATCCATGGCGCCAAAAGCTGTACGTCCAGAGCCTAAAGCCCAAAGCCCAGAGCCCAGAGCGGTGAAATTGCCGGAATTGATGTTCATCACCGGTTGGTTGTACTGGAAAGTGAGGGTCTCTCGTACAAAGGTGAAGTACCCGCTTCCCGGCTGCATGACACCTAGGTTATTGAGCAGTTGCGGAATCCAGAACCGTCCATTGTCGTTCATCACGATGAATAACTGCTCGGCAACCGGTTCGAGCAGCCACTCCACCGGCATCTCGGAATCGAAGGGATACCCCAGCCAGTTCCAACGGTTGGCGAGAAGTGTATACTCCATTGTCGGATCGACCAGCTCACCGGCGATCACTAACTGTGACGGCGCATAACAGAAGAGCTGATACCCCTGAGTCAAGGTGATATCGCCGATGGTGTTCAATTCCGGTGGAATGAAGACACGCCCGTTATTTTGGTAGGCGATCGCCAAATCGTGAATCCCGCCAAAGACCGAAACGGCATTCAAGTTCTCCGGAACGACATAGGTGGAGATGAGTTCGAAGTAATTCCCGCGCAAGTGCTCGATAAGTGTCGCCGGTGCGGGAGTTACATTATTACCGGCGAAGAACCAGACTCCCAGACGACGTTCGCTCTCGCTCACATGCTCCATCGGGAGACGAAATGTCGTGCTGTCGCGGAGGTTGTTGTAAAGCACGGTGTAGTATTCATTAGTGAGCCAAAAATTGTAATTTTCTTCGGGATACCATTCACCATCGTCGATCAGGTTACGAAATCCCTGGATCGAGATTTCCACTGAATCCGGCAGGATCTGCTGATATTCATTCGGCATCAGCCTGGCGATGATCTCGGCATGCCACCCCTTGGATTCACCCTCTCCAATCGGCGAACGTACATCGCAAATCAGAGGATTATAAGTCTCGGAAGTCCAGCGGAAAGTCAAAAATCCGGGAAACCAGTCAATCGTCAACCCATCGTAAGGATCTTCACCATCCGTCATATCTTCCCCGACGCCGAACAAGCGTCCGTTCTCAGTTCGGATGCCGTCGCCGAACTCATCTAAGGCAGTAGCGGAGACAACTAATCCCCACTCGAGATTTTGCCGCAGATTCCCCTGCGCTGGAACATTACGCTGAGGGAAAACCTGCCAACTGAGATCCTCATCCCCATAAGTTACAATAACCACTCCCTGCCAGGGATCGATCGATTTAAGCGTTGGCAGAAGGTCGCCGGTGGCTGCGCTTAAATAAGCATAACGGTTGGCGTAACCTTGATCAGCCGCTTCATCGAAGGTCAGCAAACCGGTTGGGGTTTGAAGATGGGTGTCAGTCCAGTTGATCGGATAGGGAAAGGGATTCGCAACCATCTGGTATGTCGCACCCACGCCTGTATCAAGAGGGATTTCCGCAGTCTCGGTCTGGTCCAAGACATGCCCCCCGACATGCAGATTGACTCGATTTTCCAGGCTTTGATGGATGAAATAACCGAGTCCGGGCTCGACTGCGGGTGGTTCACCGATTTCAACTCCACCCTCCTCCGGTTCTCCATAACGGAAGAACTGTGCAGATTGGGAATTCCAGCGCTGCAGTCTCCAAGTGTTATCGCCGGGTGTCAAATTATTAAAGTCATCTCCAAACAACTCGCCGGGATCACTAGTCTCCGGATCGACCGGCAGCCCGAAAAACCGCCAGACATTGCGCGGCAGGGGATAGAGCGCACCGGAGAATTGCGCGCGGGGTGTGTTACCATAGACGCCGACGTTGGTGCGGGCTCCATTCGGCTGTGGCTCTTGATCGAAAGGCGATTCCGGATCCCCGGAATCCACCGCTGGCGAGCCGGGCAACACCGTAAAATCTTCACCCGGAATGGTGAAGAGTGGGTCCGCCAGGATATTGCCAATTCCTTCCCACGGTTCATCGTCATCGTTTTCCACCAGGCTGTAACGCACCTCGATCTCGGCGACCGGAAAGAAAGCAAGCGACACTCCTGGATTGTTTAGGCTCGGATTGCCCCAGATAATGGAATTTTGTATGGTTATCGACTGCCCAGGATTACCCTCAAAGAGCACTGCATGGGAGTTATTCCCCTGATCCGCTTCGTTTTGAACGATAGTCACATGGTCGATCAAGGGGCTGCAACGAACAACGACAATCGCCCCGCCGTCATCATAAGCTGAGTTGTTGATAAAGAGGATATTCTCGAGCAACATCTCCTCGACTTCATAGATCATCATCGCCCCGCCCCTGCCCTGGCTGTTTGGGAACAGCGGGAGATCGGCACGGTTGCCACGGAAGGTCAGGTTGCGCAATGTCCCTCTCGAGCCTTGATATGCCGAGAGCCCACCGCCTTCAATAGCGAGGCCTCCGGTGATGGTCAAGTTCTCCACTGCCCAATCATTAGTGAAATTGGCGAAAATAGCGTTGGAATAGCTGCCGAAAGCGTCGATAATAGTCTCATCGACACCAGCGCCACGAATCGTGGTCTCATTTATCATCGGCAGAGGGAAATTCTCCTGCAGATTGTCGTAACGTCCCGCAGCAATGTGAATCAAATGGGGACGTTCATCATCGTCATCCGCGATAAACAACGCATAAGAGATCGTCCGGAAGGGGGTTTCTTCGCTCAGTCCCCTGCCGACCGTGTCCTGCCCGGCGATAGAGACAAAATAGTCGCTAGCGATGACGGTGGAAATTGTGGCGACAAAAATAATTGCAACATAAGCCGCCGTGCTTGC
>CAZCRQ010000156.1:3574-4917 GCA_964501095.1 uncultured bacterium
ATGGTATATATCTTCATATTATTGCTCGATTTAGTTCTTGTGTTGAATATAGCTGATGGAGTGTCCAGAATACTTGCTAAATAAATTCAGGATGATTCTTCTTTAACCATTCGGTAATCATTTGAAAAATATCTTCCGCCAGCTTATGGATTTCTTCCACTTCAATGTCCGAGATTGCTCCTGGTCGCTCATAATCGCTTATGTTACGCTTTTTACGAAATGTATCGAAAAGCAAAATGGTTTCATCATCAAGACCTAGTGTAAATTTCAATGATTGGATAATTCGGTAATGATGGGCAACACGTGTTGCTCTGTAACCTGCCGCCGCCAAGGATGCTGTCGCTAACTGCAATGCCGCATTGTATGAGATAGTGAATCGCCAATCATTAGATAACTTATCGACCTTAGAATCTTTCAGATCCCTTTCCGCAATTCTCATCAGATCAGAAATTTCTTTTCGACCGGTTTTATATGGAATCAACCAACCATGATCAACCCAACTTTTTAAACTCATCTTCGCTCCCAATTAGAAACACCTTTGGTTGATCAAGAAGTGAGATTAAAAAATAATGCCCTGCAGATATTTTTTTCCGATATTCCTCCGCAGAATATACTATTGGATTGATCTCATAATCAGTTAACAGATTAAGTTTATTAAAAGCTTTCACAACATCCAGCAAACTAATATCTCCAATCAGCAATAAGTCGATGTCACTTCGCTTGTTTTCAGTACCTTTAGCAAAAGATCCATACAGAAAAGCGAAATCGATATGATCTTCAACGGGTTGCAACGCTGTTCGTAATTTGTCTCCCAGACCGATGGTTTTTAAGATCAGATTATGAAGATCAGTAAAAATCTGGCAGCTATGATTGACTTGATAGAAAGTCTGCATCCCACGGTTCTCCCGGATTATAATTCCCGCCTCGGCAAGACGTTTTACTTCACGCTGAACGGCTCCTGGAGCGATGTTGCAACGACGACAAATTTCACGCAAGTGAAATGATGCTTCGACATTCGTGAAAAGCAGCCCCAGAACCGCCTGTCTGGTCTTGCCGAATAAGGTATCAGCCAAGTGAGATTTAAACACCATCGTTCTCATAATGAGTACAACTGTACTCTAATTGGGTACAACAGACAAGATGGCATTCCCCACCTCTGACAAATCTTCCCTGCCAGACGATTGCCGATTTCCGTGTGTCTTGGTATGGCTTGGCTTTTGCCCGTGGCGATACAGGCGTAAAGTGAATGACCACGTCCTTCACGTTTTAGATAGCACCCGTGGTGACGGAGATGGTAGTGTAAGCCTCCGTGCTTGCGGGTAGCGTAAGCCTCCGTGCTTGCG
>CAZCRQ010000156.1:5017-6876 GCA_964501095.1 uncultured bacterium
GAGATGGTAGTGTAAGCCTCCGTGCTTGCGGGTAGCGTAAGCCTCCGTGCTTGCGAAAGGATCATTCTTATCCTTTCCATCACTTCCATCATGTATTCTTTCGTAATCCTGTCAATCCAATAAATCCCTGTTAAGTCATTACATCGCAGGCAGGGACGCCTACGCTACCGCATCAGCACCATTTTCCGCATCTGGACTTCAATCCCCTCCGCTTCGAAGCGCACGAAGTATACCCCACTCGCAGTTTCATCCGCACTCCAGACAAACTCATAATAGCCAGGTGCATATCGTTTCTCTTCTAAAACCTTCACTTCCTGCCCGAGGAGGTTGAAGAGACGCAGTTTCACTAGTGTTTCCCGGGCGATCTCGAAATGGATGGTGGTCGTATTGTTGAATGGATTCGGGGCGATAGCTGCGAGACGGGTTTCACGAGGCAGAAGTGAATAGTTCTCCGGTGAATCATTTAAGACACCCTGCTCGGTCGCCACTAGCCAGAATCTCCCGATGCGATAATCCGGATATCCTCCGATTGTACCGCTGACATGCACGATATATTCCTCTGCATTACGCAAGTCGTCGATCAATCGATATTGTTCTGCCGGATTGAAGGGGAAGACAAATTGATAAATGCTGAGCTGGATATTTTCCGGCACGCCGGTAATGGTAGGCCATCGAATTGAGACATCGACCGGATAAGCATTCGGCGCGGCGGGATCATCGACATAGAAGAGCACTTCGACCAGCCAGGCTTTCGGCTCGTCGGGAACCATGTCATTAGCGCGGAAATCGTAGGTCAGTTTGTCGTTTGTCAGATTGCCATTTATCGGATCCTGCGTCCGGGTGCGTAGAAAGATGGCTTCCCGCGCCTGCGGGGAGAACTGGAGAGCGTCGTATTCATCACGTTGATTGCTGAGCCCCTCGCCGACACCGATCCAGTTTTGATAATCGACCTGGAGACGATCGACACGTTGGGCGGTCAATAAGAGACTCCAGTCAAGGATCTCATCGAGTTCATCGGTTTCCAGGGTTGGTACATCATCCGCGACAACCTGCGGGGGAAACTTGATCCAGAGAGGTTCGGTGGTGTTGACAACGATCCAGAAACCCTCCCAGACTTCAACCCGTCGGTTTTTCGGCACATAGTATCCCTGATAATGATCCCAGGTGTAGGCATAGGCATCCACCCAGCCGCATTCAGGGGCGGAGGCGGCATCCGGTGAGAGCCAGTCCTCCTGATCGGTGGAGAATCGCACATCCGCCCAGTCGATGGGGAAGGGCCAAGGATTGGCAATCATGTTTAATGCCGGACTGGCATCCCCTTCGAGCATGGATTCCAACAATACAATGTAATCTTCCGCATCGAGCATCATTCGTGGGACATCGACATTGATTGTATAATCAGTCCTCGCTCCATAATTGAAAACGAACCAGTACCCAAGTCCGGGGACAATGAGTGGAGGATCGCCGATATCGCCATAGTCTACTCCTCCATACCGCGGTTCATTCTCATCATAACGCAAATATCCGCGATAAATGCCGCCGGGAATTTGAGGACAATTATAGTTATTCGCCCAACGACTGAACCGCCAGGTTTGTTCGTTGATATTCGGCACCGTATTGTTTAAATCATCTCCCAGAGCGGCTTGAGGGTCATTTTCCAGATTGTCGAGATCGGGAATAACCGGCACTCCCATGAGGATGTATTTATCGCGCACGACATTGAGGATGGCTTCGGAAGTGGCACCACCGGCTGCGCCGCCAAAACCGTAGTGAATAGTTAATCCCCCTCCGCCGCCACCGCCGCTTCCAGCATGATCAGCCGGGCCGGATGCACGAACGACCCGATGATGCTCATGGCG
>CAZCRQ010000157.1:0-6861 GCA_964501095.1 uncultured bacterium
GGGATGCTCGAGTTGATGATGCACTGTCATTACCTGGTAGGATTGGACAGCGCCCAGGTCGGGATGCCGGAAGTCACCCTGCCGGTCGTGCCCGGGATGGAGGGCTGCCATTGGTCGTTCCGCAAATCGGATGCCGGAAAATGGGCAAAGCTGATCAATCTCCTCTTGACCGGAAAATTTATCAGAGCTAAGGAAACTGAAAGCTGGCTGCTCGATTATGCCGGATCGCTGACCGAATGCTTACAAAAAATCCGGTTGATTGTTGAGGAAAAGGATCATCGGCTGGCTCGTCGTCAGGTCAATCAAGCTGTCTTGAACGTTCCCAAGGAGGCGTCCGGATTGCCGAAATCCAAGGATCCCGCAGTCGAAATGGCAAGAAAAGCAATCATGGATTGCATCCAAGCGTCATGTAGTGTTCCCTTATCCCAGGCTCTGGACATCCAGGCGAAACATTCCGCAGGATTCATGCTGCATAAAGCCTGTCAGAAGGGCGAAATCGGCAAGAGTTATGCGAAGATGATGAAGGTCTAGTTGGGGAGAGGAGTGGGGTATGAGCAGTAACGTAGCACGGGCGTCCCGCCCGTGTTCGCTCGTGTCCACTCATGTCATGGGCGAGACGCCCATACTACTTATATATTGTTATTTTGAATTAACCAGGCATAAATCATGAATGTCAGAAAAGTCGGGATCGTCGGGTGCGGCTTGATGGGGTCAGGTATTGCGCTCGCTTGTGCGAAAGCCGCAATCCCCACGGTCGTGTGTGAGGTCAACCAGGAACTTCTCGAAAAAGGGATGAAGCGGCTTTTCTCCTACATAGAAAAAATGATTGCTAAGGAACGAGCGACCGAAACCGACCGTGAAACCATCAAATCTCATCTCTCTGGAACAACCGACTTGACGGATTTCCACGACTGCGACCTGATCATCGAAGCTATACCCGAGAAAATTGAATTGAAAACCGAACTATTTACCAAGCTGGACAAGCTGGTCAAATCAGAGGCGATCTTCGCCACTAACACTTCTAGCCTCAAGGTCAAGGATGTCGCGAGATCCACTTCTCGAACCGACCGCTTCCTGGGTCTGCACTTTTTCAATCCGGTGCCGGTGATGAAACTGGTGGAAGTGGTGCGGACGGATGAGGTCGATTCAGAAGTATTCAAATCGGCGATGGCTTTTATTGAACGCCTCGGGAAAGTCGGGGTCGCCTGCCTCGATACCACCGGTTTTGTCGTGAATCGTTTGTTAGTGCCCTATCTTCTGGATGCAATTCGGGCGTATCAAGCGGGAATCGCCAGTGTCCGTGACATCGACAACGCCATGAGGCTCGGCTGCGGCTATCCGATGGGTCCCCTCACTTTACTCGATTTTGTCGGTCTGGACACTACCGATCATGTCGCAGAGATAATGACCTGTGAATTCGGCAAGGAAATGTATCATTCGCCGATACTATTGCAAAAGATGGTGAAGAAGGGATTGTATGGCAAGAAATCTGGCAGGGGTTTTTATGACTATTCATCTGATGAACCTGTGCCTAACGATAAGGAGTTGCAAGAGTTGGTGTCAGCCGAGGACGACTGACATCACGTTACTCTACTGACATCACATTGCTTGAGGGAGCTGAAAGGAGATCTATAATGGAGCTTCGCGAGCCGTTAAATGATTTGATTCATCAGCCGGAGGATTTCACCAAACATTTGAACTTCCCACCGCCGGAACGCATCAAAATCTATGATTCTACGCTAAGGGATGGCGAACAGATGCCGGGAGTTGCCTTATCTCCGGGGCAGAAATACCAGATCGCCAGGGAACTTGCCGATATGGGCGTGCACATTTTCGATCTCGGCTTCCCATTTGCCGCTCTCTCTGACCGACATGCCTTGCAATTGATTGTGCAGGGTAAACGAAATGGTGAAATTCGTGAAGATGTGGAATTGCTGGTGATGTGCCGTTCCACCCGAAGCGACATCGACATCACGATACAGACTCTGGAAGAGATCAATGTCGATGTCACAGAATTGACCTTCTTCATTTTCACCTCGGGTTCCGACCTTCATTTGAAATACAAGATCGGACGCTCGTTGTTGAAGCGTGAAGGACGCGATCTCTCCGAGTGGCTTGATCTTCCGGTGGAATTTTACCGGGAAGCGAACCTCAAGATGATGTGTGAAGCGATCAGCTACGCACGTGACCGTGGCGTGACTTCTATAGAGTACGGCGGCGAAGACGGTTCCCGAAGCGATCTTGAATATACTATCGAGTTGGCGAAAGCGGGATACGCCGCCGGTGGTACTCGTTATAGTTTCCCTGATACTGTCGGTTGTTTCACTCCGGAAGGGGTGGATTACTACATCCCGCGGATTGTCAAGGAGTTTCCCAACCGGGATCTTGTTGTTCACTTTCACAATGATTTCGGGCTAGCCGGGATCAACACCGTCCGTGCCATGAGCCACGGCATCAACATCCCTACCGTCACGGTGAATGGGATGGGCGAACGCGCTGGGAACGCCCCGCTGCACCAGGTGGTCTGCATGCTCAAACTGCTCTATGGGGTTGATATCCCCGGCTTCAAGTACGACCGGTTGATCAAAGTCCGACGAATGCTCGAGGAATTTTCCGGCATCCCGGTCTCCGCCCATGAACCAATCATCGGAGAAGGAGTGTTCACGCATGAGTCAGGCATTCACACCGCGGGGCTGCTGATCCATCCGTCGATCTATCAGGTGATCCCCCCGGAGCTTTTAGGTCGTGAGATCAAGTATGTTTTTGGAAAGCACGCCGGTGCGGCGGCGGTCAAGGATGTTCTGACTCGTCCCCAGTACCGGGCGGGGTTGGAGCGTGATGGGGTCGAGATCACCCAGGAACTCATCGACGCGGTCACCATGTTTGTCAAGGATGCCCGTCAGAAACGAACAAGATCCGATAGTTTCGCCAATCTGACCGAAGCCTATTATATGGAGTACGACCGGTTGGGAATTTCCGAACTGCGTCTGGTGGAATTGGCTTCCACACTGGGACGCTTGATCCAAGAGGGTGTAATTAAGCCGGTGACCATAAATGATAAAGTAAACAAAGCAGGTTAATCTTTACCATTAAGACATAAAGGCACAAAGATACTAAACCTAAAGCCTAAATTTCGATAACGATCATAAATCAGGAGGGAACTTATAATGAGCATTGATTGGTTACCCCGCGAGGGAGGATTGAAAGACCACGATCTGTTCGCCGAGGGATTATTTTCGGAAGAAGCGCCGGGGATCATTTACAAAAGAAAACCGATTGTCGATCCTGATGGAAATCCAGTGAAAGACCTCTATTCGGCATGGATCATTCTTAACAATCCTGGACAATTCAACTCCTATACCACCCAGATGGTCAAGGGAGTGATTGCGGGATTTCACAAGGCGAGCATGGATCGTCAGGTAGTTTCGGCGATATTCACCGCCACTGGTGATCGCGCCTTCTGCACCGGGGGGAATACGAAGGAATATGCGGAGTATTACTCCCAACGTCCCCAGGAATATGGTTTATATATGGATCTCTTCAATCAGATGGTCGATGCGATCCTCACCTGCAAGAAACCGGTGATCTGCCGGGTGAATGGGATGCGTATCGCCGGAGGTCAGGAGATCGGTATGGCGTGCGACCTGACCCTGGCGGCGGACACGGCGATTTTCGGGCAGGCGGGACCGCGTCACGGCAGCGCTCCCGATGGCGGTTCGACCGACTTCCTCCCCGGAATTCTTAGCTACGACGACGCCATCTGGAATTGCATCTCCTGCGAACTCTGGTCTGCCTATAAGATGAAAGATAAGGGATTGGTCACCAAAGTCGTACCGGTGCTGAAACAAAACGGCAAGTTTGTCCGCAATCCCCTGATCATCACCGATCGATATATCGAAAATGGCGAAATTGTCTACGGTGAGTATGAGTCCGGCGAAAAAGCGAAAGCCGCCAAAACGTTGCTCAAAGAAGCCGAATATGATTTCTCGCTTCTTGACAAAGAGATAGACAAAATCAATTGGACATTTACCAATCTCTTCCCCGGCTGCCTGATAAAATCCATCGATGGCATCCGTCAAAAGAAAAGATTCTTCTGGGATATGACCAAGCATGAACACCGTCACTGGCTAGCCGCCAATATGCAGGGCGAAGCTTTCCTCGGTTTCCATGCTTTCAACACCAAGAAGATGACAGGGAAGGATGTGATTGACTTCGTCAAGTACCGGCAATTATTGAGCGAAGGCAGGGCGATGGATGATGATCTCTATGAAGCGGTGCTTGGGAAGCCGATAGCCTGATCCACGAAGAACATGAAGGGACACGAAGAGATGAAACTTTTACTAGAGGGAAAAAAGGCGTTGATCACCGGGGGCAGCCAGGGGATCGGCACGGCGATTGTACGTATTTTCGCCGAGGAGGGCGCTGATGTCGCCTTCACTTACCGTAAGCACCAGGAAGAAGCTCTGACTCTGGCAAAACAGGTCATGGAGCTTGGACGCCGAGCGCTGCCGATTCTTGCGGACACCTCCAATTTCACCCGAGCCCAGGAAGTAGTAGATGAAACAATCAATACGTTCGGTGGATTGGATATTCTGGTGAACAATGCTGGGATGAATTGGGACGGCGTGATCTGGAAGATGACCGAGGAGCAGTTCGATTCGGTGCTTAATGTCGATTTAAAGGGCTATTTCAATTACATCCGTGCGGTTTCCACCTTGTTTCGCGAGCAGCGTTCGGGACGGATTATAAATGTAACCTCGATCAACGGTCTTCGCGGCAAATTCGGGCAGGCGAATTATTCCGCGGCGAAAGCCGGGGTGCATGGTTTGACAAAGGCGGTTGCGAAGGAGCTTGGCGGACGCGGGATCACCGTTAACGCTGTCGCGCCGGGATTGATCCTCACCGCGATGATGGACGCCATGCCGGAGGAAGCGAAGCGGGCGAGCCTGAATGAGACCGCCCTGCAAAAACTCGGCTCGCCGGAAGATGTCGCTCAGGTTGTAGCTTTTCTTGCCAGCGACCGTGCGCGACATGTTACCGGTGAAATTATCAAGGTCGATGGCGGACAGTACATCTAATAATAAAATAGGGGAAAAAAATGAACATAACAGATATAATAGCAATTTCCGCCTGCCGCACGCCGATGGGATCTTTCGGCGGGACGTTGAAGAACATGGCGGCATACGACCTCGGCGCGGCCGCAGCCCGTGCCGCCTGGCAGCGCGCCGGGATCAATCCGGAGCAAGTCGATGATGTAATCCTGGGTTCCTGCCGTCAAGCGGGCAACGGTCCAAATCCGGCGCGAACCGCCTCGGTGCGTGGCGGAATCCCGGAAGCGGTTCCAGTGATCACTTTAAACATGGCATGCCCCTCAGGGATGCGGGCGATTGTTTTCGCAGCGCAGCAAATCATGCTGGGTAATTCGGAGATAGTGCTGGTCGGCGGCTTTGATTCCATGTCCACCATCCCTTACCTGTTGAAAAATTCGCGTTGGCAAGGGATGAAGATGGGTAACAAGGTTCTTGAGGATGGTTGGTCGGATTCCATCGATCCATTGACGGGAGAAGGGATGGGGCAATCTGCGGAGAATCTTTTCGACAAATACGGCATTTCCCGCACTGAGCAGGATGAATTCGCCGCGCAGTCCCATACTAAAGCCCATCAAGCATGGGAAAACGGCTGGTTTGATAAAGAAGTCATACCGGTAATCGTACCGCCAGAGACAAAGAAAGATGCTGAGGTTATATTTAAGAAAGATGAGACGATCCGTTTTCCGGTGAGCGTCGAGAAGATGGCTCAACTGCCGTCGGTGTTTCGCAAAAACGGCACCGTCACCGCGGGAAATTCCTGCGGTATGTCCGATGGTGCCACAGCTTTGGTCATCACCAGCCGTCAGAAGGCGAAGGAACTCGGCGCCAAGCCGCTGTTCTCGATTATGTCTCACGCCAAAGCCGCTGTTTCTCCTCAGACGATGGGTGAAGGACCCGGGCTGGTTATACCGAAAGCCTTAGCGAACGCTGGAATGAAATTGTCCGATATGGAGCTGATCGAGGTGAATGAAGCCTTTGCGATCCAGGTACTAGCCAATGAACGGATGCTGAATTGGGATCGCAACAAGGTGAACGTCCACGGCGGAGCGATCGCTCTGGGGCATCCAACCGGCATCTCCGGGGCGCGTATCGTAGTCACGTTGATTTACGCCCTCCAGACCCATGACAAAGAGGTCGGGATCGCTTCCATCTGCGGCGGCGGTGGGGTGACGATGGCGATGGTCATCCGACGCGAGAGTTGAGGGTAAATGACGGCACACTATAAAACGATCCGATATGGAGTGTATTTTTGGCAATTAAAGGTTTAAGCCAGCAAATTGAACCTCAACATCTAGGTTATGAGGAGATCTACGAGCGCAATATCAACGTCTCGGTGACAAAGATCAGCGACAACTTGATGCGGACAAAAGCGTCATTGCTCGATCTCAATCATAACATGCGCGTCGACCTGGTAGTGCAGGTTTCGACGCGGACGATCCTTGACGTGAACTGCCAGATGGTTAAAACACCATTTGAGATCTGCGGAATTACCCGTCATCGAGCGCAACAGTTGATCGGATTGAAAATCGAACGTGGAGTGACGAAACAGATTCACGCGATGCTTGGTGGTCCGAGCGGCTGTACTCATCTGTACGAGCTGACAGTGGAAGCGATCCGGATGTCCTCTAATGTGATGATGGGTTTCGCGACAGGTGATGAGAAGGAGTGGCGGGAACGACGGATGACGGACGAGGAATTCATTCAACGCGCCCGGGGATTTCTCAAGGATTCCTGCCTGCCGTTCAGCGCCAAACGCGGTAGCGTAGGCGTC
>CAZCRQ010000158.1:0-6851 GCA_964501095.1 uncultured bacterium
GAGTATTATAATGTAACGGAGAAACTTATAGCCGCAAGATTGGTAATTCGCCAAAAAGTGAGAGATTATTTAGCTGAATATTATCCTGATAAGCAAAAAGAAATGGAAGAAAATATTTGTATAGGAGCATATGAAAAAACTTCTGTTTTCGATAGTGTTCTAGAATTAGATAGGAAATTAACTTTACTACTTCAAAAGAAACCCTCTTTAGAAGAAATGCGTGTTAGCAAGCTTAGAGAATATTTAACGGCTCTGTTGGCTGTAACTCCTGTTGAAGACAAAAAGGATAGAAAAAGCCTTGAAAAAGTAGTGAGTAAACTTAATAGAAGCTGGTTTAGTTACAACCAACCAGAGATTGCAGAGTTATTTAATCAATATAGAGCAGCAGTAGACTATCGAGAAAAATCATATATATCAAAAACAGTCATTATTAACATCATTAGAGTTCATTAGTGTCCATTCGTGGTTCATTGTTCATTCTTGGTTAGAGGAGATCAAAATGCTGAGATTGAAATGGATTGCGTTTATCTGCTTGCTCTTGGCGGCAAGTTCTTTTTCCGCCGGATTACAGCAAGAGATCGACGAATTGCTGCCGATGACGGTTCAAACAAGACAAATGTCGCCGGAGGAAATGACTCTTCAGCTTGCGCTCGAAGAACCGACCTGGATTTCTCTGACCGAGGAAGAGAATCCGTTGCAAATCGCCAATTATCTTGATGGTGGAGCACTTGAGGAAGAGGGCTGTCCGGTTGTTCCGGTAGCTGGACGCATGTTTCGTCTGCCGCCCAGAAGCGGAGTGATTGTTGAAGTCATCGATGCCACCTACGAGACCTTCCACAACATTGTCTATGCGACATATTTGGGGGATGAACTCGATGAGGTTTGGGGACCAGCTCGAGTTGGAGAGGATGATTGGTACCCCGGAATCCTCGCTGTGGTAAGCGATCCCGCCATTTTTCATGATTTCCGTGTCGCCAGCCTCCTCACTTATCCAGTTCAGGTCAATACGGCTCGCAATGAAGTACGAGTCTACAGCAGGATCCAGGTGCGCATCCGTTTTGAAGGCGAAGATGAAAGAAACACCCTTCCCGCCATGCCAACGAAAATCAGCGAAGCTTTTCTCCCCTGGTACAGATTGCTGTTGGATTGGGATGAGCGCGAATTGGACGATTACGAACTCTATCGCGGTAAGGTGCAGGTGATCTGCCGTAATGCCCTGGTAGATGCGCCCGAAGCCCAACCCTGGTTCCAATGGAAACTGCAAAAGGGTTGGGATTTGGAACTTTTGACTGAAGATGATGTCCCGAATTTCGATGCAAACAGCATTCGGAGTGAGTTGCTGAATCGTTGGGATTCTTCGGATATCAAATTCGATTACGTAGTCGTCTGGGGTGACAACCAGGGAGCATACCCAGTTCCGCAAAGCGAAGGCTCGGGTGACCAGCAATATTCAACGATGGCTGGGAATGACAACCTAGCGGATGTCGGTGTAGGCCGCATTTCCGTATCTTCCGTGGCGGAGTTGGTGAACTATGTGGCAAAAGTGCTTGCTTATGAACGCGATCCGAACCTACAGAATACAAGCTGGTACCTTCGCGGTGTCGTCACCTTGACCAACAACACCGACAGCGTCTCGAAGATCTGCTTGCTTCGATATTTTCGTCATGGAATGCTCGATCTTGGCTACACGCAAGTGGATACTTCCTGGATTGGCGGAGGCGCGAATAATGTGGCGATCCAATGCATCAATAACGGTGTGACTGTATACGCCACTCGCGGTTATGTGGGCACTGGATTAGGGAGTGGACAGATCAATTCGCTAACCAATGATTTCAAAACACCGGTGGTGGTTGACGTCACCTGTGGCACCGGAGACTGGACAGGCGGTACAGGGACAAATGAAGTATATATGCGCGCAGGCACTGCCAATGCACCCAGAGGCGCGATCGGCGCCTTCGGTATGGCGACTTATGGAACAAATCCATTGTTCAATAATCCCATTTGCGGTGGTTCAGGTTTTGCTCTGCTCGGACTTCGACTTCCCGCCATGGGAGACATGTCCCTCGGTGGACGGGTGAATGCTTGGAACAATTTCCACGGCTACCAAGACGGTCAGATGAATAATTTCCTCAACTGGTACAACCTGATGGGCGATCCTTTAGTCTGGCTCTGGACCGCGATTCCTCAGGTAATGATGGTTTCCGCCGCAAATACAATCCAGCTTGGCGTGAATAATTACCATGTCGATGTTTCATATCAAGGTGAACCGCTGGAAAATGCCTGGGTGACATTGTACAAAGTCGATCAGAACGAAAGTATAATTGCTCGCGGCGTCACCAACAGCGACGGCAGCGTTTCTCTGGACACTCCAATTCGATTCTCCGGGCAGGCATGGTTGACAGTTACGAAGCAGAATTTCGCCCCGACCAGAATACAGGTAAATGTTACCGCTCCGAACGCTCGAGTGGGATATGCATCGATTGCCTACCTTGATGACGGAACCCGCGGTACAGTTGGAAACGGTAACGGATTGCCGGAAGCTGGGGAGACTGTCGGTTTGATCATCACGGCGCGGAACTTCGGAAACACCAATCAGAACAATGTGACCGCCACGGTTACTAGTACAGACCCTTGGGCGGAATCGATCACCGGCACAGCGGATTTCGGTACAATCAATGTGGGACAATCGGTTACCAGCCCGGATCGCATCCTGGTGCAAATCGCCAATGGCGCTCAGAATGATTGGAGAATACGATGTAACATTGAATTTCGCACGAACTTGGATCGTTACACCGACCGCTTCCCTCTTCCCGTGAATGCTCCTCAATATGCGATGGTTCAAATCGACGGCGCAGACAATTTCGATCCAGGGACAACCGCGGATATTACCATTCGACTGCGCAATGTTGGTGGCAGCAACGCTACGGCATCCACTGCCCTACTTGAGAGTCTCGATCAATTTCTCAGCGTACCCCATCCAAACGCCACCTTCGGAGCGATGAACATCGGACAGGAACGAACCAGTACTAACTTCCAAGTTGCCGCACACGAAGCGACCATCCCGGGGCATGTCGCCCGAGCCCAATTGATCGTGACCACCAATACCGGTCAGATCGACACCGCCTCCATCTCGATTGTCATCGGCACTAAAGAATCCACTGATCCCTCCGGACCTGATCATTATGGATATTATGCCTTCGATAACACGGATGTAGGCTATGATCTGGCGCCTACTTTCGATTGGGTCGAGATCAATCCTGATGATCCGAATCATCATTTTAATGGGACACGTCTGAATATAAATGATCCTTCAGAAAATGATGATGTTGCTGTAACCGTAAATTTACCCTTCGAGGTTCAATACTATGGCGAAATGTTTGCTCAGGTAACGGTTTGCTCGAACGGATTCGCCGCGATGGGCAGTCAGGCGGATATGTATCTTGCCCGCAACTGGACTATTCCCTCACCCTTAGGTCCGAATTACATGATCGCGCCCTACTGGGATGAACTGCGAATCATCGCCGGTACTGGCGTTTATTCCTATTATGACGAAGTCGGGGGACGATTCATCATCGAATGGTATCAGGCAAGGCACCACAACAACGCAATTCAATGCACCTTCGAGATAATATTCTACACCCAACACGCCCGACCAACATACAACGGAGACACAGACATTCTTTTCCAGTACCTGGACGCCAACCATTCCACCGGAGGTATGCAGTATGATCTCCCCTATTGGACTACGGGAATAGAAAACGGCAACCAGTCGGATGGAATACTGATTGCCTATTACAACACCTATTTCCCCGGGGCGGCGACTATTCAGGACAACAGCGCCATTCTCTTCTCTACAAATATCGTCCTAATCACTGGAACGATTTCTGGAAGAGTCACCGATGTCGCCACGGGATTGCCGTTGGAAAACGCGACCGTGAGAACCACTGACTGGTCATATTTCACTACTACCGATGCACAAGGTATGTATACCATTGAAGAGATTGTAATCGGAGTTCATAACCTAGTGGCGGAGCGAATCGGTTACAATGAAGGTTATCAGAATCAGGTGGAAGTATTCGAAGATCAGGTGACTGTCGTCAACTTCAGCCTGACACATCCGGAATTTCATATTGACCGTGACGAGATCGTAATTCAGATTCCTCCAAACAACGAAGCGACAACAACCGTCAACATCAGCAATACCGGCAATGGGAATCTAAACTTTTCCTTCGATATACTGTTTACCAATCCAGAGCAGAATATAGTCAATAACGGCAACAACGAACTTGACAATCCGTGGGATGAGTACGATTCCTTCAACCTGACGATAAATGAAAGCCGCAACCGTGGTGTCACTTACATGGATAACTGTTTCTGGGTCTGTGGTTCATACAATGCCGATCCTGATTATAACAAGATCTATCGTTATAATCGCACGGGAGTCCTTCTCGGAAGTTTCAATCAGCCGGTACCCAATCTTAGCGCCGCCGGATTCATGGAGTTGACGACGGATGGTTCATGCCTTTATGGAGCGGATCGCCGACGCGTTTTTCAGATGCAATTTACCGGCGATAACATTGTTAGAATCCAGGATTGGGAGGCGCCGATCAATATCATCCGATATATCACTTATGATATCGATCGTGATTGGATCTGGTTGGGACATCCCTTAGAAAACCTCTATGCGATCGATTTGACGGGTGAGGTAGTCGCTCAGTTGGAGGTGCCGTTCTCTGCCGCCGCCTTGGGTTATTTCGGCGATGATCCGGACGATTTCAATCTCTATTTCATGTGTCAGAATGATCTGGATGACACTTATTTCGTTCGTAAAATGAATCCTGAAACCGGCGAATTCCAAGATGTATTCAACTTCGCTACTCCAGGCTTCCCGATCGGCGGAGATATTTCCAACAGCTTTAATCCGCTGGTCTGGACGTTTCTCTCGGTGATGGATGACGGTCAAAGAGATCAGGTGCAGATTTGGGAGATGAATCTGAATACGCGTTGGATCGAGATTGAACCAATGGAAGCGGTCGTGCCTCCTGGCGGGAATCAGGCGGTCGATATTACAATTTCGACGACATCGATGACTCCAAATAATTACTACGCCTGGCTGCAAGTAAATCACAATTCCATCGAGCAACAATTTGTCCTGCCGTTGGAGATCGAAGTCTTTGTGGAAATTGGGGAGCCATATTTCAATCCCGTAGCCGAGACTGGACTTCCCTACATGATCATAATCGATGAGGCTCTCTTCAACCTCACGCCCTTGGTTCGCGGTGATGAAGCGGCTGTTTTTGACGGTGATTTATGCGTCGGTTCCAACAGGATCGACAATGAATGGCCACTTGAAATTATCGCCTGGCAAACAGACGGAGTTCATCCCGGTTTTACTGACGGACATCCGATGCGTTTCCGTATCTGGTCGAATCTTAGCCAATTGGAAGTTACCGCGACGGCGGATTACATCGTCGGGGACGGTACGTTCGATTATGGCGATCTGAGCGAGGTCACTTTAATTTCCGGAACCATGGCGAGAATGAGTGTTCCGTTGCAAGGACATTATTTTGAACTGGTCTCCACTTTTGTCGCTCCGCAGATGCTGAATGCCTCTTTTGTTTTCGGAAACATAGAAAATCTGGATATTGTTTATCAGGATGACGGCGACATTTTTATTCCGCCATTCATCAACACTATCGGCAATATCCGACTTACCGAAGCATATCAGCTATTCTGCATGGAGAATTCGACTTTATCTATCGAAGGCAATTTTGTTGATCCCGAGATGACATATCAATTGCAGGCAAACCAGTGTAATTGGCTGGGTTTCCCATTCAACTATAACATACCGGCAGAACTGGCACTGGAACCCATTCTTGACCAACTCTTGATCCTTGAGGATGATGACGGCAGATTTTTGATCCCCAACATCATAAACCATCTCGGTAGTCTGCAACCGGGCAAGGGCTACTTCACATTTGTGAGCGAGGAGGTGACCTTCCAGTATAATCCGGGCGCACTGATGTCTCTTCCCCCCGAACCTTATGTCTATGAGATCCCCAAAGTTGAGGGGGCTCCGCCATCAACCGGACTACCATTTGTAATTCTTGTGAAGATGGATGAAATCCTACTTAACCAAGATCCTGCGACAATCGAGGCGTATGACGGCGCAATGCTAGTCGGGAAAGCTCGGGTTCAATTGGAGGATGATCTCACAACTATTGTTACCTGGGGCGGTTCGCCCACGTACGAAATCGACGGATATGCTGCCGGGCATCCGATAAACCTGGTTGTGTATGGAAGCGACGGGGCTAAAATCCCGGTGAAAGTCGAGAGCGAAACCGGCGAATATGGCGTGGGAGCTTATTCAACAATTCATCTTTCCGGTGAAATACTGCCGAGGGAATTTTCCGTCGCGCAAGGCTATCCCAATCCGTTCAATCCTTCAGTGACTGTCCCCTTCACGGTTCCGTCGTCCGGAGAAGTCAGTTTCTGTCTTTATAATGTGTTGGGGCAAGAGGTCTTCACCACCAGCCAATTATATCAAGCGGGATATCACAGCTTCCATTTCACTACGGGCAGAGGCGGTTCTGAACTAGTAAGCGGCATCTATTTCCTGCAGATTGCTTACAAAGGGCAAGTGAAGACGCAGAAGTTGATGCTGTTGAAATAAAGGATACAAGACAGGAATGATATAAGGATTTTTCTCGTTCCCACGCTGTAGAGCGTGGGAACGAGGGAAATATACGTTTGACCAACTCCAACATCCTCTCCTCAGGCTGTCTGAGAATGCCAGGTAGTCACCCGGAGTGTCATTCTCGCGAAAGCGGGAATCCAGGAATTTCAATATG
>CAZCRQ010000159.1:0-4048 GCA_964501095.1 uncultured bacterium
CTCAATCCACCTCTTACCACTTCTCTCAGCAGACTACAGTATCCATAAAAGTTGTGCTTTAGATCTGTCGTAAACCAGCCAATTTCACCGCTCCACGGTGATAGCCGTCCGGGAACAACTTCTCAAGATCATCAAGCTCCATATTGTTTGACTCACAGGTTTCGATCACAGTGGGAACGCGATGATTTTTCGCATGATACTCACGGAGATAATTGATAATCGACCAATGCTTCTCGGTCAATCCCTCCGGCATTTTCATCTCTTCCGCTTTCAACACAGTAAAATTCTTATCCCAAGAAGCAGGATCAGTGAGAAAACCGAAAGCGTCTATTACATACGTCTTTTCCGGCTCGGCTTCATGAGCGAAAATCACATCTTCGGGAGCAGGCATCACCCCACGCATCGAGCCGCTCAGTTTGTAAGTAATCCCTGCCAACTTGCACGCCCCGCGAAGATAGCCGGTCGGAAACAACTTTTTCAATTTCCACAGACGCAGGTCATTTTCACGGCAGGTCTGATACACCAACGGACATTTTCCTGATTCTTTATAAGAATCCCGGATCGAGTGAATGACTTTCCAGTGGTCTTCGGTCAATCCGCCATCGATCATCAACTGCTCAGCCATTCCCTCAGCGAAATTCCTATCCCACTGAGAAAAATCCTTTAAAAAACCATACTGATCTAACTGGTAGCCTTTACCTTGATAGATAAATTCGCCCATTATACACCTCACGGATTAAAATATCTTTGAGTGAAAATTTTCACTAATATAATCGGTTTATTTTCTTATTACAAGAAGATAAGGGCAGGTTACCTGGGAAATAACCTGCCCTTATGCTGATCGTATCATTCGTTCTTAGGAAGGATCACGATGTCGATCAGAGGTTACTTAAGCATCTCATTCATCGGTGAGGGGGGAAAACAAAGAATTATCTTAAGGTTAAGATTTATTTTCCAACCCTTTTCTTATATTGCAAGCTTCATGCCTTAAGCGCGATGTTTCCGGGCACTTGAGCCGCTCTCCGGGCATTTATGCTCATTCACTTATTATCCAAGGCTAACAATCTGTTTCTCTTAGAGTTGCTGGAAAATTCTCTGAATTCTCTCGGGTCATCCACAGATCAAATTCCAGCTTTCAAGATTGAAAATTGCGGAAAGGAAATGGATGATGGAAGGAGTGTTCGATTATGGATATTCGAAAACGAACAACCGTCCGGTTTCGAACAATAGCCTATCTTCTTTGCAGTAGTTTCTCAACCCGACGGAAGAGCGCGGAGCGTGTAAGTCCAAGATATTTCGCCGCGTCACTCTTATTCCCGTTAAACTTTTTCAAAGCAGTCCAGACGATATCATCTTCCAATAATTTCAGATTCAAACGATCTGGTGGGAGAGTATACTGTCCGGGACGGAGGACCGGGGCGACGGATTGCTCAGACTCGACATGTTCATAAGCCAGAAAGGAAAGATGTTGAGTATGTACAGTTTCATCATCATACAAGAGAACTACGCGTTCCATGGCGTTTTGCAACTCACGTATGTTTCCGGGCCAAGAATAAGCTTCTAGTATGTTTCGTGCGGAGCGATCGATATTGCGAAAGCGTCGGCGTTTTTGCGCCGCATGTTGTGTCAGAAACATCTGCGCCAATGGAATAATGGATTCCGGGCGTTCCCGTAGAGGAGGAATATGGATACGTCCCAGATTCAAGCGGTAATACAAATCTTTGCGGAAACGCCCTTCATCAACCATCAGGGCAAGGTTTTTATTGGTCGCGGCGATGATCCGCACATTCAATGACACCTTCCTTGCCCCACCCACTCGGAACATTTCACGCTCTTGGAGAACACGTAAAAGTTTCGGCTGTAGATCGAAGGGAAGGTCGCCGATTTCATCGAGAAAGAGAGTGCCCTGCTGCGCCAATTCCAGTTTTCCAATGTTACCGGTACGTTTTGCGCCAGTGAAAGCGCCAGCTTCATAGCCAAACAATTCACTCTCAAAGAGCCCATTGGCAATCGAAGGACAGTTGATACAGATAAATGGAGAATCGCTCTTTCCACTGCCATGATGAACCAGACGTGCGATGATCTCTTTTCCGGTACCGGTCTCACCTTCAATCAACACTGGCACCGAACGATCATGGTGAAAACGCAGGGCATAATCGACAACTTCTTGGAGTCCACTGGAAAAAATTCCCACGCTGCCGTAATCCGGAATCTGAAGGTACATCCAGCGAAGCGAAGAATCCTGCCAGATCGCCGGCGGGAGGATGGCGGCGCCGGTGTCATCTTCTGATTGGCTGCTTAGACGAATGAGTAGAATTCGATTCAAATAATCTCGCCCCACTCGATCCAGCACCGACGATAGTTTGATGACATCGATAGGTTTTTCCAGGTAATCATAAGCACCATAGCTTAAGGCTGAGATTGCTTCCTCGATATCCTTTTCTTGAGTCATCAGGACTATCGCGGTATCAACCTGGTTCGATTGGACAAAAATTCTCTGAATCAACTCTGAGGAAGACATCTCCCGAAACGGGAAATCCACAAGTATTACCTGTATATCATCAATCTTGAGAATATCCAGGGCTTCTTTCTCGCTGCTGCATTCTATAACCTCATGTCCCAATGCCGCCCGGAGAAAATGCCCGATCGCGTGGCGAATCAATTCATCTGCTTGGATAAGCAAAATATGCAGTTTGATCGCTTGTCGTGGTTCAGGAAAACTTAAATCGTCAGTTTTGATGTTCATGTTGATTCTTTGTGACCATACTTCATATCATTAAAACACACTACCCATTTAAAACAGGGAAGAACCATCATTATTTTATAGTGTTTCTCCGGCACCGAAATAGAATGCTTTTCCGCCGTAGGGAGTCCAGGCGAAATCGACATGAAAAACCAATTCAGGCGGCAAAATGATCCTAAGTCCGGTTCCAAATCCATGTCGGGTGCGACGCCAACTCGGATAATCGGGATCACCCGCCGCTCCGCAATCGTAAAAAAATACAGATTCCACATCTATTGCCCAGACTGGGAAAAAACTGAACATCCGATTGAGCCATCGGGCGGGGAAGGTAATTCCCGATAAGACCAGCCAGTGAAGTTGAGACCGTCCGAGTAGGAGTTGACGTCCGAAATCTCTCTGCTCCGGTTCGCCGCGCAAGGTTAATTCCCCTCCCAAATCGTTACGTACCGGCGTCGGAGCCTGAAGTTGATATTGTCCCCAACCGCGGCAGTAAATTCGAGTATGCGGCAGAAGGGATTTTGCCCCGGCGAGTTTAACCTCGGCAGCCAGATCGACTCGTGGAGCAGCATACCTCTCCCCTCCGGCACGACCCGTGCGAACGGCGGTCTCGCACAATAATCCATTCATCGGTCTGATCGAGCTGGTTGTTTTCCAACGCGCACGCACTCCAAGCAGCGCCAGGGAACCCTGACGAAACCGTTCAAGACTATCTGCGGGTAATGTTTCTTGATTTTTACCCTTAGGGCTCCTCCCCTCGGAAAAACTGACCTGCAAATCTGGTCCCCACTCGAAATTTTTACTGAAAGAATACAACGCTGAGAGAAGTGCTTCGCCCTCGTTCATCGTGGCTCTCGCCAACGTGTCGGTGGCAGCTCCGATCTCGTGAAAGATATAACGCTTCTTTTGATAAAAATTGATCGAGCGCATCAACCGCCAGTTGCCGAATCTGAACTCTCCGACAATTCCGGCGCCGATGTTCCCACGCGCTGAATATGTCATTGAAGTAGAAAGGTACCGATCCGATCCCTGCGCCGCTCCCACTCCTACGCCATAGATTATTCCAAAATCGCTGTTGGCATAGACAAAGGGGATGCCTATCCATTTCCATGTCTCGCCAGCCCGCGGGGACTCTTTCTCACCAGATTTTTCTGAGGCTAGAACTGTCGCTCCCGGCTGACAGATAAAAACCAACAGCAGGAGAATACTGATGAAATACCGCATAGTTTTTACACCGCGTAGCACGGGCGTCCCGCCCGCGTTATGGGCGAGATGCCCGCGTTATGGGCGAGATGCCCGCGTTATGGG
>CAZCRQ010000159.1:4148-6801 GCA_964501095.1 uncultured bacterium
CGCCCGCGTTATGGGCGAGATGCCCGCGTTATGGGCGAGATGCCCGCGTTATGGGCGAGATGCCCGCGTCATGGGCGAGATGCCCGCGTTATGGGCGAGACACCCGCGTCATGGGCGAGACGCCCATGCTACATGTGCTACGCCTGAAAACCAAAAGACTTTTCACTGTCGGTCTTGGCGTGAAGCTTGATCTCTCCATAATTCTCTTCATATTTCTTGATGTTTGTTTCAAGCGCGAGGAGCAGGCTTTTGGTATGCGCCGGAGCGAGAATCACCCGCGTTTGAACACGAGCTTTCGGACTGCCCGGTACTATCCTGGCGAAATCCAGCACAAACTCCGCCGGTGAATGATTGATCAGAACCAGATTAGCATAATGCCCATCGGCGATGTTGTCATCCAATTGAATCTGGATCCGTTGTTGCACGCCTTGAGGGTGCTGTTGTTGACTCATGTCTAACCTCACTTTTTATATTTGGTTTACTGAATGAGACTGAGGATTGGGAGTGCCTTTCCCTAGCAAATAAGGTAATGATTGGATCTTATTTATCAAAATGAGGAGTGGTTCTATTGTTTTCGGTTTGATCGTACATCTATAGCTTGAGATTTCAATAAATCCTGCGCAGCAGTCAAGCTAAGAATACGATAGTGAAAACGGTACATCGTGTTGGTTTGTTTATTGTGGTGAATGATGGGGAAATTCTGCGATTTTAAGGTCTGAGTCAGTTTTGCCAAGTCATCATAAGCCGGACCTCGCCAGTCTTCTTTCAGGCTTAAATTCAAAATCTCCGACCAGGCATCTTGAAATCGAAGGCTATCTACCCCAGTGGAGAGAGATTGCAGCATTGCCTCCGCCAATTTTTCAAGACTCCCCTGATAACGAAGATATGGGTGAAGATGCAGCCGCACATAAGTCGCTCCCATCGGTTCAATCAAAAGGGTGTCCCCCGCCCAAGGCTCGCCAAGTTCCTCTGTTTCCGCCTGAAGCCAACGCAACGCCTGATCCTTGTCTGAAATCAGATGACCGATCCCGAAAAATGCTTGATAGCAGAATTTATAGACATCTTCCGCCTGTAATTCGGGATATCTTTGCAGATGGAGGTCAAGATCATGGAAAAACACGGCGGCGGTGTCATGCCTAGTGACTACCGGATATTCTCGGACAGCCTGTTTCGCGGGAATGACACTCCTGGTGACTAACTGGCATTCTCGGACAGCCTGTTGCTCTGGAATGACGCATCGGGAAATAGCTAAAAATTGAATGAAAAAAAAATATCTCCATAAACGGGATATTTTCCGTGAGAGTCCAGTTTTTCGCACCCCTCTGCTTAGCGTGGCAGCCCCCAACTGAAAGACAGGCTGATCCGATGAGTGGCGCCCAAATCACTGTGACCAACAAAAGCATAATCCAGATCGACTAGACCTAACACCAAACCGGCGCCGTAAGTGAGACGTTCATCATCGAATCCAACGCGCGCCGAGATAGTCCGACGAATTTGATACTCCAATCCCAGGTGCATAACAAAGGCGTCGGGATCATCCAATGATTCCCCTCGCACCTCGAGTTCAGCCGCGGGAAGGATTTCCGCCATCAGCCGCTCGGCATCTATCCGATAAGCCAGACCAAGCCGCGCCGAGGGGAGAATCGCTTCCTGACGTCCAGTACTCCAGACTAATATCGAGGCAAGGGCATTACGCAACTGCCCGCCGATCATAAGATTGCCATATTGATAAGCATACCCGATATCGACCCCGAGTCCGACGGCGAACTCATCATGCATGTCCTTGTAAAGCAGCTTGGCATTGGCTCCGATAAGACCAAAGGGGCGCTTCATCGCATATCCGAACTGAAAGGCGTATTCCGAAGCACTGGCTGAGCCAAGCACGCGCACTCGATTATCCCCACTTATCGGTGAATTTGGATCCATAAGTTCGGTAAGTGGAATATCATCAACGCCTTGACGCAAGACCGCCACTCCAATGGCACGATTCTGAGGATTACCTTGGACATAAACTGCATGATCGACCTTGACCATGCCGTTAAAACGATCGACATGCATCAGGGCAATCTGCTGCCGTGATTGTGGAGAAAGCAATGCCGGATTCGCCATCATCGCTGCGGTTCCCTGCCCTACGGCGACTCCCACTCCACCCATTGCCAGTAGACGGGCATTCGACTGACCGGTGAGGAAATCGCCAGCGTACTTGGCATTGAGGTCAAATTCAGCCTGCACCTGGGAAATTTTAAAGCATAGTATAATAAATACAAGAATCTTCTTCATCAAACATCCTTCTTCGGGCTTCCATAGAGATAATGGTCAAGATTGTAAGAAAGGTCTGTGGGTACTTTTTTCCATTCCTCTTCCGGAATAGATTCTCCAATCTTGGCTATTACCTCCCAGATAGGTGGAGCATCCGGATCAAACGGTATCTCTCCTACAGGTTGCATTTCGAAAAGATCTATCCTTACTAAACGGCTTAACATACCCGAAGGCTCGAATTCGCCCAATCCTACAATCCGAAGTCTTATTTGTTTATGCTGGTATAAGGCTTCTGTGATTTTTGTTTCCTGCTCATCGGTAAACACCCCTTGGACCGATTCTCTGTTATCTAGTAGAATCGTGAACGAACCGCCGTCTCGTACTTTCAAACTAG
>CAZCRQ010000160.1:0-6797 GCA_964501095.1 uncultured bacterium
GCCAATGCTACGTATCACAAGAGCATCGCAAGCACGGAGGCTTACGCTACCCCTCGCATTGGTAGGCGTCCCCGCCTGCGAAGGGTAGCGGGTGCCCTGCACTACTTGTTGTGCAGGAAATATGAACTGGCAGTATAATCACCCTGCAAACAAGTAGTGCCGGGCACCCACTTTACTCCTCCATCCTTGAGTATAGACCATTTGTTCAGCATTATCTTTTCCCTATATTCGGTACAATTCCATCTGCTTCCATTAGCCATTTAAACTCCATAAGCAATTTAAACTCTCATGACACCTTATGAACCTGATGCGATCACGATTCGTGGCGCACGCGAACATAATCTGAAAAATATCTCGCTCTCCCTGCCACGGAACCGTCTCTGTGTGATCACTGGATTGTCGGGGAGCGGGAAATCCTCGCTGGCATTCGACACATTATATGCGGAGGGGCAGCGACGGTATGTAGAGTCGTTGTCGGCATACGCCCGTCAGTTCCTCGGTTTGATGGAGAAGCCGGATGTTGATGTGATCGAGGGATTAAGCCCGGCGATCAGCATTGAGCAGAAAGCAGCCAGTCGCAATCCGCGTTCGACCGTGGCGACGGTGACCGAGATTTACGATTACTTCCGTCTGCTCTTCGCCCGTATCGGCATCGTTCACTGCCCAAGCTGCGGGAAGAGAATCGAGCGACAAACTGTGGAGCAGATCACGGATCGTATTTTGGCATTCCCTGAAGGAGAGAAGATTCAGATTCTCGCTCCGATAGTGCGTGAACGGAAGGGTGAATACCGGAAGCTGTTCAAAGAGATCGAGCGGGATGGCTTCGTGCGGGTGCGGGTTGATGGTAAAGTGTATCCTGTCGACCAAGCGCCGGATTTAGACAAGCAGAAGAAGCACACGATCGAAGTGATGGTTGACCGTTTGGCAGTGAAAGAGGGCATCCGCAACCGTCTCGCTGATTCTCTGGAAACCACGCTATCGAAGGCGGATGGTCTGGCGGTGGTGATCACGGGCTCCGGCGAAGAGTTGCTCTTCAGCGAACATTTTGCCTGCCATGACTGTGGAATCTCATTGGAGGATCCGGCGCCGCGCAATTTTTCCTTCAACAGCCCCTTCGGCGCCTGCCCGGAATGCGACGGCTTAGGCTTTAAAATGGAGATCGACCCGCAACGCATCGTGCCTAATCCGCGGAAATCCATCCGCGACGGCGCGGTCGAGAGTCTCGGCGCGGTGCGCGAAGCCTGGTACTATCACATGCTCGAACAAGTCGCGAATCATTACCAATTCAACTTGACCAGTCCCTGGGAAAAACTGACCGAGGAGCACCGCAACATTGTGCTTTACGGATCGAAGGAGCGATTGCGTTTTGTCTGGCATCGCGACAGTATGACCGGGAAAGGCGTCTGGGAGCACGAAGCGCAGTGGGAGGGGGTAATCCCCAATCTGCAACGGCGCTATCGTCAGACCAACAGCCCGATGATCCGTGAATGGATCGAGGAGTTCATGGGGCATATTCCCTGCCAGACATGCAACGGTAAAAGACTCAAACCGGAAGCACTCTCTGTCCTGATCAACAACAAGAACATCTATGATTGCACTTCTCTCTGCATTCGTGACGCCTTGGAGTTCTTCAATCATTTAGAATTGACCGAGCGTGAGCAGATCATTGCGGCGCAGATACTGAAAGAAGTAAGAGCGCGTCTGGGATTCCTGCTAAATGTCGGGCTTGGCTACCTTACGCTTCATCGCGCGGCGGGTTCGTTGTCCGGAGGGGAGGCGCAGCGTATCCGTCTCGCTACACAGATTGGAAGCCAACTAGTGGGCGTGTTGTACATTCTCGACGAACCCTCGGTCGGCTTGCACCAGCGTGACAACAAACGTTTGATCGAGACACTGAAACGTCTGCGCGATTTGGGGAACACGGTGATTGTGGTCGAACATGACCGTGAAACGATCGAGCAGGCGGATTGGGTGGTGGATTTGGGACCCGGGGCAGGCAGACACGGTGGAGAAGTCGTAGCGGAAGGAACACCAGATGACATCCGCACTCATCCGGACAGCCTGACTGGGAAATTCCTCGCCGGCATTGAAAGGATCGAGCCGCCCGAAACCAGGCGCATTCCAAACCAGAAATGGCTCCAAGTCTGCGGCGCTCAGGGGCATAATTTACGTAACATCGACGTTCGTTTCCCGCTTGGACTATTTACGGTCGTCACCGGTGTCAGTGGGAGTGGGAAGTCCAGTCTGGTCAATGAGACATTATATCCGGCGCTCGCCCGGATGATTTATGGCTCACGTGAAGTTGCCCTCCCTCACGCCGAGATCCGCGGACTGAAATATGTCGATAAAATTGTCAATATCGACCAGTCGCCGATCGGGCGCACCCCACGCTCCAATCCCGCCACCTATACCGGATTGTTCACCCACATCCGCGATCTCTTCAGCCAATTGCCGGATTCCAAGGTGCGCGGTTACAAACCCGGGCGCTTCAGCTTCAATGTCAAAGGCGGACGCTGTGAATCCTGTCAGGGTGACGGCATCATCAAGATCGAGATGCACTTCCTCCCCGATGTCTATGTGACCTGCGAAGCCTGCAAAGGGAAACGTTACAATCGCGAGACGTTGGAGGTGAAATACCGCGGCAGGAGCATCGCTGACATTCTCGATATGACGGTGGAGGAAGCAGGTGAGTTCTTTGAGCCGATCCCGCGCCTCGCCCGTAAGCTGGAGGTGTTGAACCAGGTCGGATTGGGGTACATCCACCTCGGGCAGCAGGCGACAACACTTAGCGGTGGAGAAGCGCAACGGGTGAAACTGGCGGCGGAGCTGAGTAAAGTGGCAACTGGGAAAACATTGTATATTTTAGATGAACCGACCACCGGCTTGCACTTTCATGATGTCCGGATGCTTCTCGCCGTGCTTCAGGCGCTGGTCGAGAAGGGCAACACGGTAATTGTCATCGAACATAACCTTGATGTGATTAAAACCGCGGACTGGATCATCGACCTAGGTCCCGAAGGCGGCGATGATGGTGGTTTATTGATCGCCGAAGGTCCGCCAGAGAAGATTGTCACTGTTGAACAGAGTTACACCGGCAGGTTTCTTAGGCGAGAAGTGTCCCCCCCCCTCAGGAATCAAGTAAAATAACCTTTTGAGATGAGTTCAAGTAGTGCAAGGCACCCAGTCTACCTGGATCCTGCACAACAAGTAGTGCAGGGCACCCAATCTACCCACCTGCGTCATCAAGAAAGATAATCATCACTGATTTTCAAGATCAGGATCGTGAGATCATCCATTGCGGCGCGTTCCGCACCAGCATAGTCGCGCACCTGCTGTAAAAGATTGGAGATAATTTCAGCCGAGGGTTTGGATTTACAGTGCTGCAAGACCTGAATTAACCGTCCCGAATTAAATTCCACCCCTTTTTCATCCATCGCTTCTATAAGTCCATCGGTATAAGAAGCGACAAGATCACCAGGTTTTAGTCGGATATTTCCGGTTTCATAAGTTGACTCGGGAAAAGCTCCGAGCATTAGCCCGCCGGTGGAGAGTTCAATTATTTCGCCATCACGGATTACGACCGGACTGTCATGCCCAGCGTTAATATACCATAACATTATGCTTTTCAAATCAAGAATGCCCAAAAAGAATGTTATAAACATTTCAGGGGTAGAATTACGGTAAATCATCTGATTCAATCGCTCGACCATTTCGGAGAGTTTGATCTCTTCCCGGGCAATGACATTCATCGCCGCTTGCAGGTTGCTCATCAGCATGGCGGCGGCGACTCCCTTTCCGGCAACATCGGCGATGGCTATGCCGAGACGGTTGTCGGGAAGCAGCACCGCATCGAAATAATCACCCCCCACTTCAGTTGCCGGTTCACTCCGGCCGGCAAGGTCGATCCCAGGAATTTCCGGCAAGGAATTGGGCAACAGATTCTGTTGAATACTTCTGGCAATTAAAACTTCCTGTTCAAGACGCTCCTTTTTCGCCATCTGGTCGAGCATCCGACGAAGGTCTTGGGTCATCTGGTTGAAGCTGTCAGCGAGACTGCCCAGTTCATCGCGATTTCTTACTTCAATGACGGTCTCCAGCTTCCCCTTCGCCAGTTTTTCCGTTCCCTGACGTAGAATCGACACGGCTCGGGTTATTGTCCGGTTAATCCCATAGCTAAGTAAATTGGAAAAAAGAACAGCTATAAAGAACATAAAGGTGAGCACTATTAGAATATAAAGAACTATGCGATTTAATCCGCTCGGATTAAAAAGAGATTGGAACACACCTTTTAGAGAAGAACGAACTACAATGATACCGAACGGTTTTTCTTCAGGTGAGGGATCATCACGCTGAATTTCGCAAACGCCATGGTAAATCGGCTTCTCCCAGAAAGAATGTGAGCTAGTATCGACATCAGAATTAACTGAACGCGCCATGGAAAATGAGAAGCCCTCTCTGTTCATTGAAGTCTGAGATGAAACGGCGGTATCCTGAGCAACCGAGCGGAAATCCATCGGATGTACTGAAATGTCTGCGCCGATAATCTTACGGTAACGGTTGAGGATGGTTTTATTCAATGGTTGGAAAGCAATAAAGGCTCGTTTGCTCCCAATTTCAACCGGATGATTGACAACATAAGCTGCACGTCCATTGCCGATCGGAATTATGGCGACATGACCGCAACTGGTATTTGTCCAGCCGGGGAGAACAGGAAGCGTATCCGGAATTGTCCACAGAGATGAAGTTGCGGATTGCTTAATCCAGACCAGATCTTCCTCCGCTGTGCTTTTCACCAGGCTGCGGTTGATCATTTGAAAGAATCGCTCTTCCGCGGTCGGTTCGATGGCATGTTCCAGCGGATGCGCCTGACGTAAATCCGGGGCAAAAGGATCGGGAGGGATAAGTCCCTTGGGAAAGCGTCGCTCACGCTCCTTCTTTTCCGAAATCTCTTTTGTATCGATAAGCAGATACTCCCCAACGGCGACGCTGTCTTGGGAAGTGAAAAATTCACGTTTCCGGTCGATTACCGCCTGCTCCAATCGTCTTAGGTCTTCAAAGATGAGAGAACGGACAATGCGCGAACGAAGCGTCCCGATACCGGTAAAGACAATCACGATAACAATCGCAAAAAGCAGTAGACCAGGGATGAGAGTGCTGAAGATGTAAGTAAAAAGCAGCTTGAATCGGATCGGCACACGAAGGCCATAAGTCCCCTGGATTACTGCGGTGACAATCCGAAGCGGGATAACAATCCAATAGAGCGCAAGGTAGATGCGTAATACTTTGGTAAGTGTAGTAACCTCCCGGGTGGGATCAAACAAGGTCGCCTTTGACAAGACTGGATAAACGGACAGGATCGATCCATTCAGAATCACGTCCGCTACGGGCGCCCAGATCACCAGAATCGGCAAGAGCCACCGTCCTTTACCTGCGAGCGACTCTGTCCATCCCAAAGGCGCAACCCAAAGCACCACATAAACCCCTGCCAGGAAAACTAACCAATTCCCTGCCTGTATGAGAATGAGGAAAGCGGTCAAAACTATGGCGATGATAATCCGTCGCCGGTAGCGAAGCCAGTTCTCCCCGCCAAGATGAAAAGCGATGAGGCAAATCCAGACGAGAGCGAAGGTGGGAAGGAATTGAAGAATGATCCAAATCGATTCCAAATAGCTTTGCCAGGATTTTAAACCGAAGCCGATCAGCGCGACCATACCCCACTGAACCAGGAAGGCGAGCAGATAGTAGAGAACACTCAAAACAAGAAATCGCACCCCTTTTTCGAGGGTTTCGACAGGGCGTATCCTTAAGAGTATCGTAACTGCCAGAGAGAAATAGAACAAGTCGACGAGGACAAGAACAATGGGCGTGAGCTTACTGGCAGGAAATATCTGAGTCGCCAGTAACGCCCCCAGCAACACCGCAACCGCTGTAAGTATCCTCTTACGATTCATCGAATCCCGCTCTCACTCATTCCCGCTCTCCTTTATCATGGACGGTAGATTATAACGATTTTCGACTGTGTCATAAAGTATGCTGAAGTGTCATTTTGGAAAAAGTTTAAAACTTCCCCCGGACTCTTGATAAGCGGTCTGTCACCCTGGGATATTATCCAGATCACCCGAGAAATAGGGCACCCGCCTGCGATGAGGGGTAGCGTAGGCGTCCCTGCCTGCGAAGGATCGTATTCACGAACCTGCACAACAAGTAGTGCAGGGCACCCGCAGGGGAGTGATCCATTATTTGTTTTATTCATCCTGCACAACAAGTAGTGCAGGGCACCCGCAGGGGAGTGATCCATTATTTGTTTTATTCATCCTGCACAACAAGTAGTGCAGGGCACCCGAGAAATAGGGCACCCGCTGGTATTGACAATACCTAAAAGTATGTATATTATCGCAGATACATCTCAACCGAGAGAATGGAGGTCTTATGAGAGCCATCAATTTGATCAGAGACGTCTTTATTACCCTCTGTGAAGTTTGCCTTGTCTTTTGCTGCCTGGCGATCACCGCCCAAGCGGTGGAAATCGACGCCACCCTTGAACGCACGCTGATCGGGCATAGTTCTTCTGTCAAATCCATCGCCTTCAGTCCAGACGGCAAGACGCTCGCTTCAGGGAGCCACGACTGGACGGTCGTGCTGTGGGACACTAGCACGGGCGCGCAGAAGCAGAAGCTCAGGGGGCACACCGGCGCGGTGTACAGTGTGGCTTTCAGCCCGGACGGCAAGACCCTCGCCTGGGGACACGCGGACCACCTGGTGGTCCTGTGGGACGTTAGCACGGGAGCGTGGAAAGC
>CAZCRQ010000161.1:0-6773 GCA_964501095.1 uncultured bacterium
CTCGCAGGCAGGGACGCCTACGCTACCCCTCGCAGGCAGGGACGCCTACGCTACCCCTCGGGGACGCCTACGCTACCCCTCTCGCGCGATTCCCTCGCAGGCAGTGACGCCTACGCTACCCCGGTCGTAGAGTTCGGAGTTCACGCTTTAGCGTGTCTTCGTAATTATTACAGAGTTCTCATTTCAATTAGCCCCCAAAAGCAACCTAAAGGTTGAACTCCAAACTCTCACCCCTCACCCCTTATTCACCGGTGTGCGTAACGGATTATCTGCAAGCCGGAATACCTATCGGCGACGAAGGCGCAGCCGCCGTCGACGGCGACACCCTCGGCATAACCCGGCGTATCGCAGGAGCCGATGATGTGCGGCGCGGCGGGATTGCTGACGTCGATGACCTGCAAGCCGGATTCATAATCGGCAACGAAGGCGCAGCTGCCCTCGAACGCGACACCCCAAGCATAACCCGGCGTGTCGCAGGAGCCGATGATTTTCTGACTTATTTGCCGGTCTTCTGGTTGTTCTGCACTAACTTGCAATACTATTTTTTCCTGAAGAGTTTTATCTTCACCTAATACTAAATTTTTCGTTTCTGTTCGGTAGCCGGCTTTTTCAATTTTCAGTCGATAGGTTCCTATTGGAATGTCGGAAAATACCTTAGTGCCGTCGGAAGTGAAACGTTCACCAGCGTCGCCGAGAAGCTCGATATGTGCATCGGATGGAGAGACCGAGACGGCGATGGAGCCAAGTTTTTCCGCAAGCGTCAGGTCAACAATTTCCACAGCCCCTTTACGCAAGATGAGAGTAGTCTCGCGGGTATCGCATTTCGGTTTCTCCGCACGTAATCGAATGGTTTGCGGGGGGAGACGGAGATCGGTCAATTTTTCCAAGGGATTGTCGTTGAGATAGACAGTGGCGCCGGGCGTGGATTGAATAGTCAGAATACCCAAATTCTCCTCGGCAATCACGGTCGCTCGATAAGTCTCACCGCGTTTCAAAGTGAATTTCAGCGACGCCGCGGTATAATACTCGTGATTCGCGGAAACAGCATATTCTCCAGCGGGGCATTCTTTCAATTCCAACGGTGTTTTCCCCACGTTAAGACCATTCAAACTCACAGTCATATTTACTTCGGGCTGGGAGGTAATGAGGATCGTGCCGAAGTTGGGCTCTAAGGTGTAGGAGAATTGATTTTTCTCCTTTTTCCGATCGATGAAGATTTCCGTATCGATAGGCAGGTATTTATCTTTCTCGATGTGAATAGGATGCCTGCCGCCCTCGAAGACATCAGAGAGGGGAGTGACACCGATCAATTTCACTCCTTCGATTGTCACCTGCGCCCCAGGCGGGTTGGTGGTCACCTCGATCACCGCCAGTTTGGTCTTCTCGAGGGTATAACGAAAGAGGATATGGTCTTCATCTACGGTGAAGGAGTCGGAGATCGCGGTGTAGCCGGTTTTCTGAATGGTGATGGTATGGCTGCCGCGGTTAAGTTTCAGGCTCTGAGAGATGTCGGTCGGCTGGTCATCGATACGCACCAGGGCATCCGGCGGGACGATTTGGAGGACCACCGAAAACTTATCGGGTGGAGGAGGCTTTTTCGATCAGATTTGTATCGTCAGGAAAATAATGGATAGGACAGGATATAGCAACCATTATGTTTATTAAGGGAGAAGTCCTTAATCTGAATTACCAGAGTACCCTGTTGAAAGGTATTCTCTCCTCGATAGTACTATCCCTCTAAGCGTTTCAAATCATTGTAAATGGGTATGGAAGGAATCAGTGGAACGTTTTTATGACGACGCCGGCCTTTCCATCATTACCATCTTAATTTATCATTCAGGAATCTACTTTTGAGCCGTAAATTATTGTAAAGTGCCCGTTTTGCGCTTAATTTAGTAACCGTATGGCACTTGATTAAGAAGAGGTAATATGTTTGTGCGATATAGCGATGAAGACCTGGAGAGATTACTCCAAGATATCGAATCGGATCTGGTCGAGAGAAAAGAGGTATGGAGTGGAGACGCCCGAGATACGGGACGCCAGGCAGTCTGTGCTTTCGCCAATGACTTGCCGGATCATCAAAAGCCGGGAGTTCTCTTTGTCGGCGCAAAAGATGACGGTACACCTTCCGATCTGCCGATTACCGATCAATTGCTTCAGACATTATCTGACATTAAAACAGATGGTAATATCCTGCCGCCTCCAACTATCTCGGTGGAGAAGCGTCGACTTTCCGGTGCGGATGTCGCTGTGGTAACCGTGCAGCCTGCCGATTCGCCGCCGGTGAGATATAAAGGTAGGATCTGGATTCGTATCGGTTCGCGACGTGGTACCGCAGCTCCCCAAGATGAACGCATATTAAATGAAAAACGTCGCTATCGCGATATTCCTTTTGATATTCAACCTCTGCCATCCACCACGCTTGAGGACTTGGATAGGATTATCTTTGAACATGAGTACTTACCACAAGCCTTCGCTCGTGAAGTTCGTGAAGCAAATGAACGAAGTTATGAACAGCAATTAGCGGCGTGTAAAATGATCGCTTCAGCCGATGATCCTACTCCCACCGTACTGGGCTTGCTTGTCTTGGGAAAAAGTCCTAGAGATTGGTTACCAGGGGCTTATATACAGTTTCTTCGTATTTATGGAAAAGAATTAACCGATCCGGTTATAGATGAAAGCGCCATTGATGGACCGCTAAGACAAATGCTTCTTCGTTTGGATGATAAACTCAATTCGCATAATCGAGTTACCGTCGATATTGTTTCGGATCTTCGCGAGAAAAGAACATATTTCTATCCACCTGTAGCTTTACAACAACTTATATACAACGCTGTCATGCATAGGATTTATGAAGGCACTAACAGTCCTTCCAGAGTACTTTGGTTCAATGATCGAATTGAGATTTACAGCCCGGGTGGGGCTTATGGTAATGTAACCGCGGAGAATTTCGGTAAACCAGGAGTAGTAGACTACCGTAATCCAAACCTGGCGGAAGCGATGAAGATGCTGGGATTTGTACAAAAGTTTGGTGTCGGAATAGCCATGGCGCAGAAAGCATTGGAAGAGAATGGCAATCTAAAAGCGGAATTCCAGACTGATCGTTCAATTGTGCTGGCAACACTTTGGAGGTAAAGATGAGTGTACCTATTTTAACATTTTTTAATAATAAAAGTGGCGTTGGCAAAACTTCTCTGGTCTATCACTTATCATGGATGTTTGCGGAATTGGACAAAAAAGTGCTGGCGATGGATTTGGATCCACAGGCGAACCTAACTGCAGCACTTCTGGATGAGGACAAATTGATCGATCTCTGGGAGAATAATAAGGGATATCAAACTATTTATCGCTGTGTACAACCGCTTACTGCAGTAGGAGATTTACAAATACCTGAACTGACATCAATTGATGATAATCTTCATCTTATTCCTGGTGATTTAGCGCTTGCCGGTTTTGAAGAAACATTGTCGAATGAATGGCACAATAGTATGGGCGACAGCCAGCTACATCGACCTTTTCGTATTCTTACTTCTTTCTGGCAAATTGCACAGCTTTCCGCAAAAGAAATTGACGCAGATTTAATTTTAGCCGACGTTGGACCTAATCTTGGCGCTATCAACCGTTCCGCCCTTATTGCCTCCGATTTTGTCGTCATCCCACTCGCTGCGGATTTATTTTCACTACAAGGTCTTAAAAATCTTGGTCCTACTTTATTATTGTGGCGGAAATTGTGGGAAAAACGTCTTGAAAACTGGGTAAAACCTGATTTTGACTTACCAAAGGGAAATATGCTACCAATTGGCTACCTTGTCCAGCAACACAGCGTTCGGCTCGACCGGCCAGTGCAAGCTTATAACCGTTGGGTAAAGCTTATCCCTAATGTATACCGCAAGCATATATTGCATGAATCTGAAGGCGAATACACTAAAGAAAATGATCCTCGCTGCCTGGCGACAATCAAGCATTATCGAAGTTTGATGGCGATGGCTCAGGAAACGCGTAAACCAGTATTTAAACTGACTTCGGCTGATGGTGCTTTCGGCTCTCATGCGATATCAGTCCTGGATGCCTTTGATGACTTTGCAAAACTTGCGAGAAAAATCTTAAAATTAATGAAAATTGACTAACTTATTAAAAAAACAGGAACAACCATGAAAATTCCGCAGTTGATCCATGTCGAGCATGATGAAAGTCGCTTGACTGTAAAATTAACCAATCCTCCTCAAAATCTGATCACCAAGCAGATGATTCAACAAATTTCCACCGTGGTGGAAAAAATGCGCGGCGATGAGAGTTTAAAATTGGTGATATTTTCCTCGGGAGTAAGCGAGGTATTCAGTCGAGGATTCGATTTTCAGGAATTAGCGCCGGAAAATGTCGGAGGCATCGTTGCCGCCTTTGGGCATCTATTGTCACTCCTCAATGCCCTTGAAGTGATAACCGTTGTCGAGGTAGATGGAGTCTGTTTCGGCGGCGGGATGGAACTGGCGGCGTACTGTGACATGATCATCGCTTCGGAACGTTCTAAGTTCGGGCATCCGGAAGTGGAATATGGGATGTTTCCTCCGGTGGCGGCGGCTTTATATTCGCATCTGATCGGTCGCAATCGCTGCATCGAATTGCTGGTCACGGGACGCGAAATCGACGCTCGTGAAGCTCACAAGATTGGTCTGATCGCTCGTTTCTGGAAGGATGCCGAATTCAGTTTACAAGTAGAAGACTTTTATCGCACGATTCTTCAAAACAGCGCCGTCACTCTAAAGTTGACCAAAAAAGCCATCGAAAAATCCCTCTATGAACGAGTGTCGACGGCGATCAGTGCCACCGAGAACATCTACCTTAATGAACTATTGCCAAGTCACGACGCCCGTGAAGGAATCAGAGCCAGGCTCGAACTCAGAAAACCAATCTGGATCAATAAATAGATATAATGTATAAAATTGCAGATTTTGATTTTCAACATCAGAATCACTGGAAAACTCATCGTCGTACCCTGACGCTCCTGCTCAACGCCGCCATGCGCGAACTCTATAGCAGCATGCGACTCACCCACGAGTTCAGTGTCGGTAATGGATCGTTTTTTCACATCCGCAGCAAAGATCCACTGTTTCCCGCTGATGCACAAATAATTAAACAACATATACAAAATAATATCTCAGCGAAAATTCCTGTAAAAAAAGTCGAATTGCCGAGAAATGAAGTTCTTTTTAAACTTAAAGAATCTAATTTTAGGCAAACTCTTGACTGGCTGCTTGATCAGGATGGCGCCCTCCCTTGTCTCTATCAGTGGGGAGAGGATATCTATCCCTTTGACGGCGAATTGCTGGCGAATACTTCTGATGTCGGCGTTTGGGACCTCATTTTTTATCCTCCCGGCTTGATGCTGCATCTTCCGCCCCCGGGATCGTCGCATCTTGCTCCCTTCCGTGAACATCCGACACTTTTTCGGGCTTTCTATGAAGCGGAGCGATGGGGTGCGATCGCTGGGACCTCCTATGTGAGCGATGTCAACCGGGAATTACAAACAGGTAGAATCGGTGAGTTGATCCAGATCGCAGAAGCTTTACAGGCACGGAAAATCGCCGAAATTGCCGATCGTATTCTCCTCACCCAGCCTCGACCACGAATCGTGCTCGTCAGCGGTCCTTCTTCTTCAGGTAAGACCAGTTTTTCTAAACGATTGCAAATTCAATTACGGCTCCTGGGATTGTTACCACGTACCCTTGGGCTCGATAATTTTTACAAGCCGAGGGAAGAAGTGCCGCGTTTTCATAACGGCGAATATAATTTTGAAGCGCTTGAAGCTCTGGACATTGACTTGTTCAACGACGTGCTGCTGCGCTTGATCGCCGGGCAGGAAGTCAGATGTCCCCACCTCGATTTCACCACCCATCAACGCAGTTTCTCCCCCCCAATTAGTCTCTCGCCCAATAGCATCCTCATTGTCGAAGGCATTCATGGCTTGAATCCCGATCTCACTCACCAGATCACCGCCCCGAGCGTGTTCAAGGTCTACGTCTCCGCTTTGTTCCATTTGAAACTTGATGATTTGAACCGGGTGCATACAACCGATCTGCGTTTCTTGAGACGCTTGGTGCGCGACCAGCGAGCCCGTGGATACTCACCACACGATACCTTCAACCGCTGGCAATCAGTACGCGCTGGCGAAGTCAAACATATCTTTCAATATCAGGAAGAAGCGGATATTATGTTTAACTCAGCGTTGCCGTTTGAGCTGCACTTGCTGAAATCACGCGCCGCCAAACTTTTGAATAAAATACACAACGGCGATGAAGATCAGGAAATCGACCGTCTGCTGAGCCTGCTGTCTTCTGTTCACGCCATCCCGGAGGATATCTACGAAAAACACCTGCCGCCGAACAGCATCGCCCGGGAATTTATCGGAGGAAGCGTGCTGACGGATTAGCTGATGTGCTAACGGATTAGCTGATGTACTGGAGGATTAGTCAGAATAAAGGGCATAGGCAAAAGGGTATCTTGGTGTCTTGGTAGCGAGTCGAAGTGCAAAGGTAAAAGGGCTAAATGAATTACTACTTTGCTTCTTTGCTTCTTTGCGGTTAAATTTAAATAATATCTGGAACTTTTCGATTCCAACCTTTTCAACGGTAGCCAGCTAGGAATCGGAATCGATAGAGTGCAAACGCATCCAGCACATACACCAGGGTGGTCTGATGATATTGTCTCGCTTCAGTCAATTCCGCAAAAGTCACTTGTGGCGCCAAATTCTTCGCTTGCGACTTATTGACGTATTC
>CAZCRQ010000162.1:0-6738 GCA_964501095.1 uncultured bacterium
TCGCAGGCGGGGACGCCGACGCTACCTCGCAGGCGGGGACGCCGACGCTACCAACATGGAGTAGACATGTAGCCCAGATTCGCTGCCGTCTTGAACATCTACGATTTAACAACCGTATAGCTTCACTCTCGTCACGCCTGTTGAATAATTCCAATCGATTATGTATATTTCAGGTTTGAAAATCATGAAGTGAAAATCTGGAAATAATCAAATATGGAAGCCTATTTCGATAACGGCGACAGCACTCCCTTACTCCCTGAAGTCGTGGAGGCGATGCTGCCGTATTTCACGGAAAAATATGGAAATCCCGCATCTTTACACCGTTTGGGTCTGGAGGCGGAAACGACGCTGGATGAAGCTCGGGAATCCATTGCCACCAACCTCGGGGCGAAAACGGAGGAGATCTATTTCACCTCCGGAGCCACCGAATCAAATAACCTGGTCTTGAACGGGCTCCTGCCTCAGCATCCGGAAAAAAAACACATTATCGTCTCCTCGATTGAACACGCTTCGATCCGTAATATCGTCCGTCGTTTCGAGAAGGATGGACTTGCCGACATCACCTATCTCGATGTCGATCAGGAAGGATTTGTCGATGCTGAATCTTTAAGAGCTGCGATCCGCGACGACACCCTCCTGGTGAGTATCATCCATTCAAATAACGAAATCGGCGTGATTCAGGATCTGGCGACTTTAGGCGAAATTTGCCGTGAACGCGGCGTGCTGTTCCATTCGGACATGGCGCAGTCCCTGGGAAAATTGCCAATCAGACTAAACGAACTGCCTTTGGATCTTGCCAGTTTCAATGTTCATAAAGCTCACGGTCCCAAGGGTGTTGGCGCTCTCTATATGAGACGAAAGGTAAAACTGCGACGGCTTTTCGAGGGATCACCGCAAGAGCAGGGGATTCGTCCCGGCACCGAAAATGTACCGGGGATTGTCGGTTTTGCTAAAGCGGTCGAAATCGTCTCGCGTGACCGTGAAAAAGCCATGCAGCATGTAGAAAAGTTAACCCGACGCCTCTTTGATGGGCTGATTCAAATCCCGCATATTCGTCTAAACGGTCCCGCGATTGGCGCAAAACGTCTACCCGGCAACTTGAATCTAACCTTTAGCTATATCGAGGGCGAAGCGATCCTGATGAGCCTGAATATGGAAGGGGTGTATGTCTCTTCCGGTTCGGCGTGCTCCTCGCGTTCTCTGACTCCTTCACATGTGTTGACCAGCATTGGCTTGGTGCATGAGGAAGCCCACGGTTCGATTCGCTTCACGCTTTCCCGTCTGAATACGGCAGAGGAAGTGGATTATGTTTTGGCGGTGACCGTACGGGCGGTGGAGAGGCTGCGGGCGATGACAGCCTTCATTCCGGAAAAACATAGCAAACGAGTAAGTGAGAGCGCGGAAACGTTTTATCGGAAAAAAGCGGATGATTGAATTATTATCAACATTGAATATAAGGAATAAATCATGGCAATCAAGTATTCCCAGAAAGTAATTGAAGAATTTACAAATCCACAGAATGTTGGTGAAATTGATGGAGCGAACGTAGTATCGACAGAAGGCTCCCCGGCATGCGGCGACATGATCACCTACAGTATGGTGATCGATCCGGAAACCCGTGTGATCAAGGATATAAAGTTCCGGTCTTATGGTTGCGCTTCCAATATCGCCACCGCCAGCATGGCGACCAAGCTGGCGAAAAATAAAACCGTCGATGAAATCATGGCATTGACCCCGAAAGTAGTCACCGAGATGCTCGATGGTCTGCCTGCGGTGAAAATACATTGCAGCGTTCTGGCGATCAACGGACTGAAATCCGCCATTCGTAAATGGGAAGCCGAGCATGGCAGAAAGCAGGTACCATCTAAAATTGGACAATTGGATAAGGAAACTGTGCTCAGAACTTTACGAGATGTGATTCATCCGGAAACGGGAGTGTCAATTGTCAAGATGAACATGGTGCATCTCATTGAAGTGAATAACACGAATGTTTTTGTGGAATTGATGATGGGTGAAACCGATGAGATGTACTTTAAAAATATAGAAGAGGAGACACGTGAGCATCTTGAAAAAATTCCTGGAGTCACTTCAGCAACAGTCAAGGTAACTGAAGGGAAAGCGTATAAATTTTAAGTAATAACCATGAATTATAGTCAAAAATATCTAGAGCATTTTTCGTCGCCGAGAAACATCGGAGAGATTGAGCAGCCGGATGCCCTCGTGGAGGTGGAGCATAGGGGAGGCGGGTGTTTCGACCGTTTGCGAGTCACGCTGAAACTGGATCATGACCGTATCGGCTCTATCCTGTTCAAAGCGCGCGCCTGCAGCGGGACTATCGCGGCGGCATCGGCAGCCACCGAATGGGCGACAGGGAAAACCGCGGAGGAAGCAAGCCGGCTCGATCCCGAGACTATAGCTAAGTATCTTGACGGTGTTCCTGAGAAAAAGCAACATTCAATAGAATTGGCAGCGGAAGCGATCAGAAAAGCGGCGCTGCAAGGAATCGCAAAATTGAAAATTCTAAAGGTCATCGCTATCGACGGTCCTGCGGGAGTGGGCAAATCGACAACCGCCAAGGGTGTAGCGAAGAGGCTCGGCTGGCAGTATATCGATACCGGAGCGATGTATCGTGCGCTGGCGTTGGCGGTGTTGGATGCGGGATTCAATCCGACGGAAGCGGAACAAATTGAACCGGTCATTCTCGCCGCTGATATTACGCTTGTTCCCGGCGATCCGGTTCGCGTGCTGCTCAACGATGCCGACATCACGGAGAAAATTCGCACCCCTGAGGTTTCCGATGCCGCCAGCAAAGTAAGCGTTCATCATTCTGTCCGCCGCAAACTGGTAGAGTTACAACGAGCGTTGGGATTGCAAAAACCCTGTGTGTTGGAGGGACGCGATATCGGAACAGTGGTCTTCCCTGACGCCGGGTTGAAGATATATTTGGATGCCAGTGTCGAAGAACGTGCACGAAGACGGATGAAAGACTACAAGGCTCAGCATCATCCCGAATCGATTGACGATGTAATTGCAGAAATACAAATTCGCGATAAAAGGGACAAAAATCGAATTGAAAGTCCATTAACTATCGCCGAGGATGCCGTCGTTCTGGATACGACAGGCATGGATCTTCAGCGTCAGATTGAAGCTGTGTTGACAATTGCGAAAGAACGGTTTCGACTCCAGGAGACATGATGCGACATGCTAAAATGCGTCTTGGATACCGTATTGTCGGATTCGTAGTCCGTTCTTTCGGAAGATTGTTCCTGGGATTACGGGTTTCGGGAGTGGAGCGTATTCCACTGAAGGGAAGGTTGTTGATTGTCAGCAATCATGTCTCCAGCCTCGATCCGCCATTGATTGGCAGCGTTGTTCCCCGTGAAATTTGCTATGTCGCAAAGATCCAATTATTCAAGGGATTGTTGGGTAAGATCATTACTTATTTAAACGCTATTCCGATCAAACGAAGCGGGTCGGATAAAGAGGCAATCCAGGTTTTATCGAGAAAATTACAAGAAGATAAAGCGGTTTTAATTTTTCCGGAAGGCACTCGCTCGCACGGGCAGGAGGAGCGGGCGCCGAAAGCCGGAGTAGGATTATTGGCTTTGATGGGTAACTCCAACCTGCTCCCGGTTTGTGTGGAGGGATCGGACAATCTGAAATCGGCGTTTTTCAGAAAAAAGCCATTGACGATTAAATTTGGACAAGTAATACAGTTGGACTCCATCATCTCCGAAGAAGTCTCCCGGAAAGACAATTATTCACGAGTCGCGGAGGCGTTGATGGAAGAAGTTGTACACCTGAAATCAGTTTGATATGAAGATATTCGGTCCCTCCCTATTTCGTATAGGCAAATAAACAGACGTTGGACTCAACTGCACCCGCTGGTCGTACCGCAGTTTAAACATTTATAGCATGAACCGTTTCGTACCAGAATCGCACCGCATTCCGGGCAGGGAGGGGCATCCGATTGGTTTTTCGCCACAAATTCCTCATGAGTAGCTGTTCCTTTGGCGATGCTCTCAGCTTCTTCTATGATGAAGTCATCCTCTCTCTCACCTGATTTGCCGCCTTTTTTCCTGCGCCCGTCTTCGGGTGAATGTTTAAATCCATTGCTGTTTGTTTGTTCACCCGATTGTGTCTTACCTAAAGTCATGCTCTCTTCAATAGACCTTTCATAATGAAATCCAAATTCCTCTTCGGGCAGGAATTTCGTTGCCAACCAACGGAAGATGTAATCCATGAGGGAATGCGCCACAGGAATCTGTGGATTATTGGTAAAACCAGCGGGCTCAAATCGGGTATGGATGAACTTGCGAACAAAGACCTTAAGCGGTACCCCATATTGGAGGGCGATGCTTATGGCGGTCGCAAAGGAATCCATCAATCCGGAGACGGCGGAACCCTCTTTTGACATGACGATGAAAATTTCCCCGGGATCGCGATTTTCATACATACCGACCGTAATATAACCTTCATGCCCGCCGACAGAGAATTTATGGGTGATGGACTCTCGTTCATCCTTAAGTTTTACCCGTGCCCGTACAACCTCTCGAGAACCATTGTTCCTGACAATGTCCTTCACCGACATACTTAGAGGTTGAGAAGCTTTGCACCCATCACGATAAATAGCGATTGACTTCAAACCCAATTGCCAGGCGGTGAGGTAAGTTTTATAAATATCCTCTTTAGTGCTATTGTGGTCCATGTTGACCGTTTTCGAGATGGCTCCAGAAATGAACGGTTGCACCGCTGCCATTATATTTATATGTCCAAGATGATGAATAGAGCGTTTTCCGTTCAAGGGTTTAAAGGCGCAATCAAATACCGGCAGATGGGCAGGTTTCAGCTCGGGAGCTTCCTCGATAGTTTCATACTCGTCGAGGTGCTTGATAATCGCTTTAATCACCTCTTCAGAATATCCAAGTCGCTTGAGAGCGAGGGGGACAGTACGGTTTACAATCTTCAACGTGCCCCCTCCGACCAGCTTCTTATATTTCACTAAAGCAATTTCAGGTTCAATGCCGGTGGTGTCGCAATCCATCATGAAGGCGATCGTACCGGTCGGAGCGAGGACTGTCACCTGGGCATTACGAAAACCATATTTCTCCCCCATCACCAGCATTTCATCGAAAACATCTTCCGCTTCTTCGTAAAGGTAGCTTGGAACCAGCGCTGAGTCTATTTTCTGCAACGCCTCGGCGTGCATTCGTATAACACGGAGAAAAGATTTACGGTTTAGGAGAAAACCTTTGAAAGGTCCCAGGTGAGAAGCGATCTCAGCCGAGGTACGGTAAGCCTTTGCCAGCATCAATGCGGAGATCGTTGCGGCATACGCTCGTCCCTTGGCGGAATCGTAAGCGATCCCCAGGCTCATCAATAAAGCTCCGAGATTTGTGAAACCAAGGCCTAGGGGACGATAATCGAAACTGTTCTTGGCGATCTTTTCTGTCGGATAACCGGCATTCCCCACGATGATCTCCATCGCCAGGATCGTGATCTTGACTGCATTACGGAAGGCTTTGACGTCAAAGTCCCCGTTGTCATTGACAAATTTCATCAGATTTAAGGAAGCGAGGTTGCAGGCTGAATTATCGAGGAACATAAATTCGCTGCAGGGATTGGAAGCGTTGATGCGATCGGTGTTCGGGCAGGTGTTCCATTTGTTGATAGTAGAATCGAACTGGAGCCCGGGATCGCCGGTTTCCCAAGCGGCGTCGCAAATCTTTTGTAAAAGTTCCTTCGCCGGCAGTGTCGAGACGATCCTGCCATCGGTGATGGCGCGAGTGTGCCATTCCCGATCGCTCAGCACCGCCTGCATGAACTCATCGGTGACCCGCACGGAGTGGTTGGCATTTTGAAAGAATATGGAACCGTATGCCGCACCGTTGAAGCTCGGATCATAGCCTTGACGTATCAAGGCATGGGCTTTTCGCTCTTCAATAACTTTACATTCAATAAAATCAAGGATATCGGGATGATCAGCGTTTAAAATCACCATTTTCGCGGCGCGACGGGTCTTTCCGCCGGATTTGATCACCCCGGCGAAGGCGTCGTATCCCTTCATGAAACTGACCGGTCCGGACGCCTTCCCGCCTCCGGACATCCCCTCGAGGGAACTGCGTAAAGGGCTAAGATTAGTCCCAGTTCCGCTGCCATGCTTAAAAAGCATCCCCTCAATCTTCGCCAATTCAAGAATCGATTCCATCGTGTCTTCAACGGAATTGATGAAACAGGCGCTGCACTGTGGACATTCATCAATCCCGACATTGAACCATACCGGACTGTTAAAAGCCATATATTGTCCAAGAATCAGGGAGGCTAATTCATCACGGAAACATTCACCATCCGAGGCGGAGTTGAAATAGCCGTCTTTCATTCCCCAGTCGGTGATGGTGTTTGTAACACGGCTGACAACCTGTTTCAGGCTTCGTTCACGTGTATCGGTTCCTATGGTCCCTTTGAAATACTTGGAAACTACTACGTTAACAGCGAGCTGAGACCAAGAGGAAGGCATTTCAACATCCTGTTGTTCAAAAATGATCTCCCCCTTTTCATTGGCAATCTGAGCTGTCCGCTGCGCCCACTCGATTTTGTCGTAGGGATTGTGTTCAGGAGTAGAAAAATGATGGGCTATTTTCATACCATTCAATGGTTTAGTCTCTAGTTCAACCTGTTTTTTCTGCGTGGTTTTGCCTAATTCCGCCGCCATGTCTCCTCCATGAGCGTTGCCTTGAG
>CAZCRQ010000163.1:0-6736 GCA_964501095.1 uncultured bacterium
AACATGCTTGAAATATTCTCCTCGCTCAAAAGATGTGACTAAGAGACAGCGACGGGGCGTCCGGGCTACCTGGCTCCGTCGTCCAGGGAAATTGAAACATAAACCGGAAAATCCCGGACGACGGGGCGTCCGGGCTACCTGGCTGGACAGCGCCGGTTTTCACACACCCTAAGTAAGCGGACGGAGGGGAGGCGCTGATCTCACTCGAATTGATTTCACGCCACCCCCCGTCCATGATGTTAAAATACAATAGCTTCGCTTCAATAACCATCGCTTCTTGTTCCAAAATGCCTCGCAGGCTCTCTTCCGAGGCGTTTTTATTTATCAGCCAGATGACTGTTTCATCATGTTCGGAGTCAGAAGAAATTCGGAAAATCAGAGCTGACTCTCTCGCGCTTGCTTTTTAGGAGGGAATTGCTTATCATTATACTGAACGAATGTTTAGTGGAGAAATTCGAGGCGACCCATGACGTACGAAACCATTGGTGATAAGATCGATGTCATCGCGCTGTTTCAGGGGGGACGGATGAACCCGTTGAAATTTCGCTGGAAAGGACGAGTGTACCGTGTGGAGCGGGTGAACGGGGAATGGGTCTCCGATGAAGGCAGGACGCGATATAATCATTTTTCCGTAATGACGACCGGACCGGATGTGTACGAGCTGACTTACAACAATCAATCGCGGGTATGGGAGCTGGCGCGGGTTTGCCTGGTGGGGTGAAGGAGCCGATAAACCATGTTGCACCCAGTAGTCCGTCAGAAGCTGCAGAACGATGCGGAGCGTCGGGAGCCGATTCGCAACGCTCCGATCTCGTGTACGATTCTACATGTGGACATGGATGCCTTTTTCGCCGCCGTAGAGGAGCGCGACAACCCCTCGCTAAGAGGCAAACCAGTGATCATCGGCGGAGAGAAGAACACTCGCGGCGTGGTCACGACCTGCAATTACGTCGCTCGGAAGTATGGGATACATGCGGGGATGTCGCTGTATGAAGCGGGCAGACGTTGTCCACACGGGATTTACCTGCGCACTCACGGGGCGAAATACACCTGGGTCTCGCTGTGTCTGATGGAATTGCTGCGACGTTTCAGCCCGAAGGTGGAACCGTACAGCATCGATGAAGCGTTCCTAGATGCCACCGGCTGCTATCATCTCTGGGGGACTCCCAGTCAGTACGGGATGGCGGTGAAAGAAGCGATACGTGAACATTTGGACTTGACAGCCTCTGTGGGGATCGGTCCCTCGAAGGTGATTGCGAAGATGGCGTCCGGTCTGGAGAAACCGGATGGACTGACAGTAGTTCCTCCGGAGAAGATCGGGGAGGTTTTCGGGAATTTGCCGGTGAAAACCATCCCGGGGGTGGGAAAAGCGACCGAGGAGTCTTTACATAAGCTGGGTGTGGAGACCATCGGTCAGTTGTCCACGGTGCCGGTGAGATTGATGCGTGCGGCGCTGGGGATCAATGGCGAACATCTTGTAAAAATTGCAGGCGGGAAATCAACCGAGAGGGTGGTGGCAATGGAGGAACGCCCGGATGACAAGTCGATGGGTCACGAGCACACCTTCTCCTCGGATGTCACCGATGAGCAGACACTACACGGTCAGTTGCTTCACTTGTGCGACAAGGCGGCGCGAAGGATGCGGAAGGAACACTATCTCGGCAATGTGCTGACGCTGAAACTGCGCCGCTGTGATTTCTTGACCCGCACCCATCAAAACAAGCTCCCTCATTATACCGATGATCCGCAGGAAATCTATCTGGTCGCCCGCCGCCTGCTGCACGACCTTTGGACCCCCGGAGACGCACCGATTCGTCTGATCGGCATCTCGGTCTCCGGATTGTTCTCCCCCACTCCAGCGCGAGGTTTACAGGAAGATCTTTTTCTTGACGAGACCGGATTTCGCAGAAACCGTCTTTTTCAAGCGCTCGATCAGATTCGTGACGTTTACGGAGAAAACTCCTTGGGATTCGCCGCATATATCCATTCCTTACGCTAAGTATCCCTTCAATGACGACTGGCACCGAATCTTGTGACTTTTGACCTTACTATATTATTTTGCAAAAATGACGGATCATGTTCATCTCCAAGATGTTCAATTATCGGATTTAATTATATACGTTATATGTATCATATTGTCAAGACTGCCTGGATTCCCACCCTCGTGGGAATGACACCCGGGGAATGTATCATTCTCAAAGCTTCCAATGTGTGCCATCACCTATGTGTACCATCACATACCCCGCAGTTCTTTATCAGTTCCAGGCTGATCACGATCTCGACTTCATTGTTAACCAATACTACGCCTTCATCCAGATTCATGTACCAGGCGACTCCAAAATCCTGACAGTCAATGGTGAGGGAAGCAATGGCACCGGATTTCAGGCTGCCTGTCGGATCCTTCATCACCTCGGAAGGCTTAAGGTGACCGTCGAGTGTCTCATGGCGAGGAAGAATTCCACAATAGATTATCGTATATTGTCGTAATCCGCTTCACGACAGGTGAATTTGGTGAACTTGGAAATAGTAATTTGATGAGGGAGGCAAACCTTGTTCCGCATCGCATCACAGGTACGCTCAACGGATCCAGATTATCAGGCTAACCGGGAGTACCATAAGAAATTGGAGTCAGAGTATCTTGAGCTTTTAGCGAAAATTCAATGTGGAGGACCGGCAAAACATGTACAGCGTCATAAAGAGCGGGGCAAATTAACCGCCCGGGAACGGATCAAAGCGTTGATCGATCCTGAGACCCCATTTTTGGAATTTTCGACGTTGGCGGCATACGACATGTACGACAATCAGGCGCCCTCCGCTGGTGTAATTACGGGAGTGGGTGTCGTTCATGGACGCGAGGTCTTGATCATCGCCAACGATGCAACTGTCAAGGGGGGGACATATTTCCCGATGACGATCAAGAAGCATGTACGCGCCCAGCAGATTGCCATGGAGAACAACCTCCCCTGCGTATATCTCGTGGATTCGGGAGGCATTTTTCTCCCTGAGCAGGCGGGTACATTTCCCGATCAAGGGCATTTTGGGAGAATTTTTTACAATCAGGCGCGTCTGAGCCGCCTGGGAATTCCACAACTGTCCTGCGTGATGGGTTCCTGCACCGCCGGCGGGGCGTATGTCCCGGCGATGAGTGATGAAACAGTCATTGTCAAGGAACAGGGCACAATTTTCATCGGCGGACCGCCGTTAGTAAAAGCCGCCACCGGCGTTGATTGCACCGCGGAGGAGTTGGGTGGCGCTGATGTTCATACTCGCATTTCCGGTGTCTCCGATCACTTTGCGGAAAATGACGAACACGCCCTGAGGATATTGCGCAACATTATCGAAAATCTGGGAAACCGCCCGAAATTTGACATCGGACGGGAAGATCCAGAAGAGCCGCATTATGATGCAGAGGAACTCTATGGAATCGTGCCGCGTGACATCAGAAAACCTTACGACACACGGGAAGTGATCGCCAGGATCGTCGATGGAAGCCGTTTCCATGAGTTCAAACCAAGATATGGAACGACTCTTGTCACCGGTTTTGCCAGGATCATGGGGTATCCGGTCGGAATTGTATCGAACAATGGTGTATTATTTAGCGAAAGTTCAAAGAAAGGCGCTCATTTTGTAACACTATGCGCTCTCCGTAAAATACCTTTGATTTTCCTGCAAAATATCACTGGTTTTATTGTCGGATTGGAGTATGAGCATGGGGCGATCGCCTCGGACGGGGCAAAGATGGTTCATGCGGTGGCGAACGCCGATGTACCACGTTTCACTCTAATGATCGGCGCCAGCAACGGTGCCGGCAATTATGCCATGTGCGGACGCGGATATTTACCCCGTTTCCTCTGGATGTGGCCCAATGCGCGGGTTGCCGTAATGGGTGGCGAGCAAGCGGCGGATGTCTTGACTCAGGTCAAACAGAATCAACTCCGCACCATGGGAAAAGAGCTGATGACTCCAGAGGAAGTCGAAGAATATCGACGTCCGATCCTGGAAAAGTATGAGCATGAAGGGCATCCCTTTTTCGCCACCGCCAGGATCTGGGACGATGGGATCATTACCATGAAAGATACGCGGGCGGTTCTCGCCTTAGGCTTGGAAATCAGCCTTAACCAGACCATTCCGGATATGGAAATGGGCATCTTTCGGATGTAATTTGTCTGTAGAGCCGGTAACTTTAACAAGGGAGATCGATCATGAACGAACAGAAATTGGGGATTCCAGCGATTCATCTCTATAAAATCGCCATACGCCGGTTCACCTGTATAATTGTATTACTGGCGATTTTAGGAAGTGGGCTGGCTCAGGCGGGACGTCTGGAGGTGATTGTCCCATCTGAAAAACCGCTGATAAAACCCTATTTCACCGTATTTTCCGGATTTCATCAACCTGAAGATGCAGCTTATGATCTGGTTTATAGCGAACCGATAGTCCTGTATGGCGGAGGGTTCGGATTGCGATCGAACCGATTGGGCGGTGAAGTCGATTTTCGTACTGGTTCTTTGGAACGATCGCTTATTATCGACAAGTACACTCGTCAGTTCTTCCTAAGCATGACCGAGATGCAAATCCGTGTTTACGGCATGGCTCATTTGGGTGATTTTTCAATACCCTGCGGACTGGGTGCCGGACTATTGACAATGACAGTAGACCGTGGCTATTTCGGCATCTTCGACCGATTCGGCGGCAGCGGCTACAACCTCAGCCCCTTTATCGGCGTAGAATATCAAGTAACGAAAGGCATGATCATCAGCCTGGAATCGGAATACTCGCTGGGAAAGACCGAGTTTCCCGGAAATGAGAATTTCAACCATCTGTACGATCATATCGTAAACGATGGAAATTTTCCTCCAGGTAATGATGATTATTGGGATACCGTAGGCGCCGACTTTGACCAGACATTCAATAATCAGGGATTGTACTTCGGTCTGAAGCTGATTGTAATGATTCCGACTTTTAAGGGTTTATCCTGATGGTGGCATCCTCAACAACTGTATCTTGCAACTGAAAAAGTCAGAGGAGTGGTTATGGATTTTCAGACTATAAAGCTTCATATCATCAATTCCATCGCACATATTATAATGAATCGCCCGGAACGCCGAAATGCCTTCAACCAACAGATGATCGAAGATCTGACTCAAGCATTTTCAGTTCTCCATGATCATGACTGTCGAGCCATCGTCCTGGAGGGGGAAGGTTCAGCCTTTAGTGCAGGTGCGGATTTGAATTGGATGAGCGAGATGAAAGAGTACAGTTATGAAGAGAATCTCGCTGATGCGATGAAATTGGCGACTCTTTTGGAAGTAATCTACACTCATCCGAAACCGGTGCTGGCGAAAGTACACGGTGCAGCAATGGGCGGCGGAGTTGGACTGGTCGCCGCCTGTGATCTCGCCGTTGCTTTGCGGGGAACCGTATTTGCCTTCTCGGAAGTACGGCTCGGTCTGGTACCGGCTACGATAAGCCCTTATGTAATCCGTAAAATCGGGGAGAGCGCCGCACGACATTACATGCTCACCGCCCAGAAGTTTGACGCCAATACAGCGAAAGAGCTTGGATTAGTGCATCACGTAGCGGTACAAGGCGATCTTGAGGCGACATTACGTGGATATTGTACCGCATTTTCACTCGCTGGTCCACAAGCGCTTACCGTCTGCAAACGTCTGATCCAACGAGTCGGGGAAGAACCAATCAGCCAGATTAAAACATGGACTGCGGAAATAATCGCCAACCTTCGTATCGGCGAGGAGGGTCAGGAAGGCATCCAGGCGTTTTTGGACAGCCGTGATCCACAATGGCAATGAAAATGAAACTCACTTCCTTGATCACCGTAATCCTGTTTACGAATGCAATTTTTGTTATAAATAGCTATGCGCTGGATGATCAAATCTTAGTGCTTCCCCCGGCGACCGAGGGTGATGATTGCCGGATTGAATCCCTTACGGAACGTTGGGCGCAATTGTATCAGATTTATAGCCAGGCAGTTCTCAATAGTGCTCCCATTGATATGCAAAAGCTCTTGGACTCTTGGTATGGAGATACTCTGACATTCGATATTTTCGCTCTTGATGCCGCAGTGAAATGGGGTCAATCACTCAATGCCGACCGTGTTATTCTCTCGGAGTGGAATTGCGGAGAAAATAAAGCCACCATTAGAGTCAGATCTATTGATCCCTGGGAGGTGAAAGTTCTTGACACAGTGGAGAGCGAATTATTGATTTCTGCCATTCGATCCCTGGAGCAGGAGCGATGGTTATATGGAGTCACTCCTGGTGAAGATTTACAAGGTTACCTCCCCCCCACCTTACGTGATGGCAAACGCGCAGTTCATCATTACCTTCACGATCATCACCTCTATCCTCCGGAGGCGTTGATCCAGATGGTCAATTGCAGCGCCACGGTGAAAGTCATCGTCTCGAAAAACGGGATTCCAATAAAAGTTTACCCTCCGGAGGTGACTTCAACGCAATGGGGATTTGAATCGGTCATCGAGCAGGCACTGTGGGCTCTTTCTTATCAACCTGCAACCCTGAACAGCGAACATGTAAACGGCGTGTTTAACACCACCCTGCAAGTTTATTTCAAGAAATGATGATTCCTATTTAAATAATTTTAGCGCTAGGGTGGTGTCAGCCGTCCCCGGCTGACACAACGGCGGAAGAAAGGTGGTGGAAGTAGGGTGGTGTCAGCCGTCCCCGGCTGACACAAAGGCGGAAGAAAGGTGGTGGAA
>CAZCRQ010000164.1:0-1469 GCA_964501095.1 uncultured bacterium
CATCTTGTGTCAGCCGAGGACGGCTGACACCACCACTAGCATCGCTGACACCACCTCTGCTTTCATAACGGATAAAATCGCCCGGAACCGGCATTCCGAAGAAACTCCCTTTCCCGGCAATACGGCAGATGTCGGTCGCTCCATCATCTCGTTCGATGATGATCCGATCGCGTGATCGTGTCAGCACTCGACCGGTCAGAGTCGATATTCTTTGCTTTGTCTTGTTTCCCATCATATCTCCGTAAAAGGGAGCCAAATGAAGCCCGCAGCATCACAGGGAGTATAAGAGATGATGAAGGCAATAATAATCGCTAAAATGAGCAAAGGCAGCCCTCCACGAGACTGCCTTGCCATTAAGTCATGGTTTTGCCTGGTCATGACTTAAAAATCGAAAAAGTGTCCCAGCACAAAGCCGATGGTCAGCAGTATACCAAACATGAAATGAAGTTGTGCGGTAAGCACATCCACCATCGCATAGTGCTCACGTTTCATTTTTAATGATTGCTGGATGATTTTGTTTACTTTATATGCGGCAGGGATCGAGAGTAACACTAATAAAGCAAGCGAAGGCGCCTGACGGAAAATCACCATCATGGCGACCGAGGCATAAGCGGTGAACAACAGTGCGCCATAGACAATACGTGCGGTTTTTCGCCCCATCAGGCTTGCCTGGGTATGAAAGCCGGATGCGGTATCGTCTTCGATGTCACGCAAATTGTTGGCGAAGAGAATAGCGGCAACCAGGATTCCCACTGGGATGGAAATCAGCAGCGGCAGCCATTCGATATGACCCACCTGGACAAAATGCCCTCCCCAGACCATCATCGGTCCCATCAGGGCGAAAACCAAAAATTCACCCAAGGCGTGATATTTATAGCCCAAAGGTCCGGCGGTATAAAAATAGCCGCCGACAATGCCAATCACCCCAAATGCCACAATCGGAAAACCCCGCTCGATTAAAAGATAAATCCCGATCAAGACCGCCAGACTGAAGAGAACTATTCCGCCCCAAAGCACATCCTTCGGACGCATCTGTTTTTCCACCAGGAGACGACTGCCGCCAAATGTCTCCTCACGGTCTACACCTTTTATATAATCGAAATAATCGCTAATCAGATTGGTGGCAGCATGTAAAACCAGCCCTCCGACCACCGCCGCGAACATCAAGGGGATATGGATAGTCCCAGTCTGATAAAACGCCAATGCCGACCCCAGCAATACCGGTGTGATCGAGGCGGTGAAGGAAAATGCTCGCACCGCTTTCATCCAAAGATTTACGGAATATCGTGACATGTTTTCTCCGTTATTTCGTGCCTTTGATTAGAATTATCAGTTAACCTCCAATAGGATCATCGGTTAACTTTAAACCAGTTTGCGTATCACGAAACCGCATTTCGTGATACGCAAAATCATTCAGCCACAGTTAAGTAGCCTGGACGCTCCGTCGTCCAGGAGACAATTCATAAGTT
>CAZCRQ010000164.1:1569-6701 GCA_964501095.1 uncultured bacterium
CAGCCACAGTTAAGTAGCCTGGACGCTCCGTCGTCCAGGAGACAATTCATAAGTTGTACGTCATAATCCCGGACGATGGGACGTCCGGTTTGCTTGGCTAAGCCTGAGATCAACAAGCGAGTAAGCGTAGAGGTCGCCGATCCGCGCAGGAATATATGATCTTAAGCAAATATCAGCTTTCTTCCCTTTGGTTTCGGTATGGGTTGTTCCAATTCACGCGCAGTGTCTAGCCAGAATTCCATTACGTTCCGAACATTCTTCAGCGCTTCTTCATGTGTTTCGCCATGCGCTAAGCAGCCCTAAAGTTCAGGAACCTCAGCGATAAAAAACTGATCCTCCTCGCTCCAATATATAATGATCTCATATTTCAACATCAGGATGATCCTCCCAAATGGTACTTTAATATAATAGCACGAACTTGGCGGATTTGATATATTTTAGCTAGTAGTCCATGTCAGATGAATCGCTCAGTTTCCATCGTAGCACGGGTATCCCGCCATGGGCGAGACGTCCATGCTACTTATGGTGGTGTCAGTCGTCCCTGGCTAATCCCTCACTTTATCTGATACGAACCACTAATCTCAATCTCGGTCTATCATTGTTTTAGAAGATGCTGAGCTTGCATAATAATATTATCAATCTCGCTAACAGCACTTCTTGCATTATCAATCAGTATATGCGGCTTTAACTTGGTAATCTGTTTTACCCTCTCATCAACAGAAACCACTGAGTTGTTCACCATCGTTACAAAATATGCCGTTGCTAAACGTTCCAGCTCTGTCACTCCTTTATCGTTGAATGTTTTTGCAATAAAATCGATACGATTGTTATATTTTGCAATAGTTTTAGAACAAGTTGCCGCAATGTTTCTGCTGCGAGATGTAGTTACTATTTTAGGACCATAAGGTAATTGTTGTGGTTCAAGTTCAATCAGTCCATCGGCACGTAAGCTAGTGAGTTCATCCCTCAGATCGAACGAGAATGGACCATGTTTATACAGAATAAACTCATATTTTAGTGGTACTTGCATCAAATTCTGTAAAATAAAAGTTATTTTCTGCACATGCGTCTCACCACACCAGCTACCGTATTTATGTAGCTTATCTATCAGTTGGGTAATGATAGCAGCTCTATTAAGTCTTTTCATCGTCAATCTCCTCCTCTTTCTCCGGCTTGATAATATCGTCATGGTTTTCTCTCAACCATTTTGTAGCTTTATTAAGAATATCGCGATTAGCAAAAACATAGTCCATTGCTACGATAGGTACAGCTTTTAATGTTGCAGATATTGCCAGTGATGGAACGATTTGGTCATCTCGCATGCGGACTGGAAAATCTAGAGCTTCACCCTTTTGAAAATATTTATCATGTCGGAAATATTCAGCATCAAAATGTTCGCAGAGAGCTTTATATACAGCTTTTCCCGCTTCTGGATTAACTTCTATATCATTAGGATTGCGCTCATAAATGAGCTTAAAATGCTTTCTTTTGACTATTCTCTCGGCATGGAGGTGACCATTTGAATTTTTATCAATAGCTGCACTCAAGAAAGCAGATGTAACTTCGTTGTCAGTTATCACAAGGTGATCAGAAAGATCAATAGAGAATTTTCCACCTTCCAACCATTCTTCTAAGAAATCTCTTAAATGAATATCATAAATGCGACGAATTGGATGCATGTATACTTGTGAATACATAAAATATCGGGCAAGCAATAGTGCTTCAGCAGATTGAATGCCTCCCTCCTCTACTCCAAGAGCTGTTTCATTGGATTTTTCTTTTTCGTCTGAAGGGTGAACTGGTAGAATACGAAGTGTATCAATCAATCTATAATGATCAAATCGACCATAAGCAACGCCAATATGGTGAGAATCACGTAAGAGATAATCTATTCTGTCGACTCCAAAAGCATCACCAACTATAATCTCTGATAGAATTGTTTCCCAGTCTGTGAAATCTATATCCGTGCCTTTTTCGGACCAACCGCCAACTTAACAATATCATTAGTACGAAGTGGTGGTGTGATATTTTCCCATATTTCCTTCATCTCATCGCTTTCAATTATTATTCGTGTGAGCTTCTCGTGATCCCAACCCGAGGGAAGAAGATGTTTCTCTGCAGCATGAGAGAAAGGCAAATGACCGACATCATGGCAAAGTGCCGCCATCCGAAGGACACGACGCCAATATCTTAATTCATCCGAACGGGAAATTGGCTGTAATAGTTTACGTATCTCATCTGTAACATTATCTGGATTTGTGATGACATCATAGACTCGACTTGCTAGTTCCATGACTCCAAGCGAATGCTCAAACCGTTTATGGGTAGCGCCAGGATAAATCAAATAAGTCATAGCCAATTAATGAATATAGCGTAGCCTTTGAAAAGGACGTGAATTCAAGACCTTACGCTCATAATCATCTATTCGAATAAATACATGGATTGGATCTCTTATCTCATGGATATTTTTCGACATATCTATTCTCATTTATACCTGCAGATTGGGTGGCATCTGCACAAAATTCTGAAAATCTCACCCTTACAATCTCCCGCTTTGTGTGGTCGAATTAGGTAGCTTTTATGCTCCGTCGTCCAGGAGACAATTTAAGTTGCACGTTATAATCCCGTACGGCGAGGCGTTCGGGCTACTCGACTAGGTTATATGCTGATACCATATAAATATACCTATCGAATAAATCCAATGAAAGTCCTTTCCAAGTAATTAGAAAATAATCAATTCATTAGTATGGCGGCGGTTGCACCCAGCCGTTATACATTCCTAACTCTTCCCTCAACCGTGTCATCTTCAGGTATTCCTCTCGTCCTAGGCGACTGTGGAGAAGAGGATGATTTTTCGCCCGATACGAGGGATAGTATTGCGACATCAGGCTGATGTAAACACCGGTGCCGATCTCCTCTCGCAGAAATCGCAGTGCGTTTTCTGTGGCGGATTGTCCGTTAGGCAGAACCAGGTGACGTACGATCAAACCCTGGACGGCAATTTCATGTCCATCCACCAATAAATCACCCACTTGTCGCTGCATCTCTTTCACTGCCACAGAGGCTATGGTAAAGTAATTGGGGACATCGGACAACAATCCGTGCGCATCATCTCCATATTTCAAATCCGTCAGGTAGATGTCGATGAAACCATCCAGGATCTTCAGGACTTCCAGGCTCTCATATCCTCCGCAATTGAAGACGATGGGAAGCGTGAGTCCATGCTCCCATGCCAGTATCAAGGCTTCAAAGATTCGTGCCATCTGGGGGGTTGGCGTGACCAGATTCAGATTGTGGGCGTGTAATAGTTGCAGGTGCAGAAAACGTTCGGCGACCTCTTCCACGCTCTCGATTTCTCCAGACTTCAATTGGCTGATGGGATAATTTTGGCAGAAGAGGCAGTGCAGGTTGCATCCGGAGAAGAAAACCGTACCGCTTCCCCGCCACCCTGAGAGCACCGGTTCCTCTCCCGGGTGCAGATGTGAACTGGAGACAAATAACTCCGCCCCCAATCCGCACTCTCCAAGTTCCCCGCGCAGACGTCGAACTTCGCATTCCCGTGCACAGAGACGGCAGGAGGCGAGTAATCGTTTCAAGTGTGGAAGACGTTTTCTCCCTTCCGCGGCTCGCTCGGAAAATGGGATCAGCGGCATCCGGCAGCCTCAGGGATTGAGCAATACCGGCATCCCCATCAGGGGCCAGATAAACTTTATAAAGACCGCCAGAAGCAGCAGGAGCATGAGGCTCGCAGGAATACCCGCCATGAGGAAAGTACCCGCCGTGAATTGCTTGCTCTCATAAGCGATGGCATTGGGTGCCGCGCCCACAAGGAGCATGAATGGCATCCCAGCAGTAACCAATGAGGAAAAGAACACTACCTCCGGAGCAACATGGATGTATGGCGCCATCACTAAAGCGACGGGTAGAGAAATAGCGATTGCGGCGACGTTCATAATCAGGTTGGTCATGATCAGAATGAACAGCGCCAACCCAATGAGGAAGACGAACCAATTCGCCTGCTGTAACAATACCAGCCACTTGATCGCCAGCCAGCTTGCCGCGCCGGAATCCCAAAGACAAAATCCGATGCTCATCGCTCCCCCGAAGAGCAATACAATATTCCAAGGGATAGATTCTAAGTCGTCAATGGTAAGGATTTTCAGGACAAAAAAGAGAATTGTTGTAACCAAGATGATTGCGCTTTTATCCAGTGGTTGCAGTGCCGGGATGAACGAACGGAGACTCAGGACAAGAATCGCGGAAAAGACAATGACAAGTGTCAGTATTTCAGTTTTACTCATCGTACCCAATCGGGCGTTTAAAGCGCTGACACGATCACGAAGATGCGGGATTCGTTTGTTTTCCGGGGGAAACATCAGCATGATCAATCCCCAAAGGAGAAAGACCATCGACCAACCAACCGGGAATAAATAATAGGAGAACTCAAAAAAGGAAATTTCTCGTCCGGTCATATCCCGGAAAAATCCGATGGCTACCGCGCCACGCGCTGCGCCTAGAAGAGTAACGATACTCCCCGCTCCCGCGATGAATGCCATCCCGATAAACAACCCTTTCCCAAAACGAGTAGGTTTGTTGTCCTGTTCATAAAGCGTATAAATCGCCATCAAGAGGGGATAAACCGCCGCCGCTACCGCCGTATGAGCCATGATCAAGGTCAAGCCGGCAGTCATGATAAAACTGCCCAGGTAGATCATGCTGGTTCGCTCACCCACCAGCATCAACATTTTATACGCCATCCGCTTGGTAAGCCCCGTCTTGGAGAATGCCATTCCAATCACAACCGATGCCAGGATGAACCAGACAGAAGGATCCATAAAATCATTGAAGGCTATCTTGGCGGGACGAATCAGAAAAAGCGCTTGTACAACCCCGATTAGGATGCTGGTCACTCCAATCGGAATAACTTCAAAAACCCACCAAGTCGCCGCCAGGAGAAACAATCCAATTGAGGCTTTACCTTCCCGGGATAAGATAAAATGCTGACCGTTCGGATCGACCGCATCCGACCAGGGTGGGGAAACTAGTATTGTAAAAAAAAGAAACAATCCCAATAATATGTAGATAATCTCTTAAGATTAATCTTCGGCGCCTTACGGGCAAGACGGATGTCT
>CAZCRQ010000165.1:0-6697 GCA_964501095.1 uncultured bacterium
GATTAAATGAAGGATAAAATTGTAAATCCATATAAATCATAATCTTATGTAATTTTTAACCAAATCATAGAATGGTGAAAAATTTAAAATCTTTTCTGTTTGCGCTTGACTTGACATTTGTGGCTTTGTAAGTATAGAGATGATTCGCAGTCTCTTGAAATGCCGCCAACTGACAAAAACCAACAACTGACTTTAAGGAATACAATTCAACCTGGAGGAAGGGTTATAAACCGAAAAACAATCAACCGGATTTTGTAAAACCCTTATGTTCTCAGGGATTGCCAATATCCGGATTCGCGTAAAGTATAGCAGGTTTTTCCATCAAGGAGACACGACATGAAAAGAGTATCAATGATTTTATGCCTTGTTCTTTTGTTCGTTTTCGCCACTTCAAATCATAGTGCGGCGCCCATACCTGCGGAGAAAGCCGCCTATTATCAAGAATTGGAACTGGCAAAGCGAGCATTGGAAAATGGGCAGAATCTTACAGCTCAACAGGAAGCCATCCTGAAAGGGGAGAGATTGCTTCCCAATCGGGGGAATCTTGGTGAGCTTGATCATTTCGGGGGCCCGGATGAATTTTGGTACGTGTTCCTCGATGATGACGAACCAGGCGGACCTGTCTATAACTGGATCGACATCACCGGGAACGGAACAGTAATCAACAACATGGGTAACAACCAAGCCATGGGTCCCTTCCCCCTCCCCTTCACTTTTCCGTTTTACGAAAACGAGTATGAGGAAGTCTACATCAGCTCGAATGGTTTCCTGACCTTTGGCGAAGGGAATACAACTTCGGTCAATCGCTCGATTCCGGACCCCACTTTCCCCAACAACGCCATCTACTTCCTCTGGGATGACCTGAATCCTACTGGCGACTCGATCTACTATGGAGAGGATGAGGAGGGGAATTGGGTTTGCACCTTCGATGATGTGGATTTCTTCGGGCAGGGCGGACCCGCCACCTTCCAAGTCATACTCTTCGAGAACGGCGAGATCCTGATGCAGTACGCCGTGATGAGCGATCGTCACAACAGCGAGACCATCGGGATCGAGAATTCCGACGGCACGATCGGCTTGATGGCGTCTTTGAACAACACTCCGGCGAATTATCCCACCGCACAGACAGCTCTGCTCTTTTGCCATATGACACCGATAATCACCGTAGACCCGGAAGCGTTGACGTTCAATGTGCCTTGGAACGGACAGGATTCGGATATTCTGACCATTGGCAACGCCGGTGGGGTGGATCTGGAGTTTTCGATGCATGTTACCTATATCGAAGAAGAACTGATGGCGGGTAGAAATGCCTCGGAAGTTCTTACTTCGATCGTACAGACATGGGATTCTGCTGATCTTGGACCTTCCACTCATGATATAGGCATGGTCATACCTTCTGAACCTTCTTACAGTGAACTTGATGAACCTTATTATGTGATTTTCCAGGACAATTTCGCTTGGGGACAAGCGATCATCGAACCCGCTTTGAATGCTCTTGAAGTCCCTTATGACGTTGTAGGATCAAATGAATTTGCGACCAGAGATATGGATGATTACACCGTCATGGCGACAACGAGTTGCCAACCGCAGACTTACTATAACCTCTTTCAGGCAAGCCACGATCGGTTTGAAGAATGGGTGGATGACGGCGGATGGCTTGAATTTCACGGTTGCACGCAAGGACCGACTTGGAGTCTGTGGGATGGGACTACTTATGTCCATCAAGGGTCAGGCACTAACACCAACATCTTGCCCGATCACCCATTGATGGCGGGTATCGGACAGACAATCACCGGTAATTCGGCAAATCACGGCTATTTAAGCAACCTTCCTGAAGACGCCGTGGTGATCATGGTCGATCCCAGTCAACGAGCAGTTTTAATCGAAACGGAGTATGGTCGTGGCAATATCATCGCCACCGGACAAACATGGGAATTTTATTGGGGTCAACAAGGCACCTGCGGTCCGATAATGGCGAATTGCCTGGCGTATTGCATCGCAAATGCTGAAGGCGGAGGCTGGCTTTTAGTGGAACCAAATGAGGGTGTTGTCGAGCCGGATCACACGATGGACCTTGAAGTGATCGTCGACGCCTCGGTTGAGGAATTGCTGGAAGGGATTTACGAGGCGCTGATCGAAATTGAATCCAACGATCCGGAAAACGAAGTGATGAATGTCTGGGTGACGCTTATCGTTGGAAGCCCGGGTGTCCTTCAAGGAACAGTAACGAATTCCGAAACCAATGAACCAGTCGAAAACGCTGAAGTCATTGTTTATGACGAGAATGGAGAATTTTTCCGTTCAGTATTTACAAACGAAGTAGGCTTCTATACGATGAGTTTGGGTGAAAGTGAATGGGATATTTCCGCCAGAGCGGAAAATTACTACGACTCCGATATTATCACCGTAACGATCATAGTAGGTGAGACTACGACTCAGGATATTGAACTCGATCATGAAGTCGCACCGGAGATCACCATCGATCCTCTGGAACTTCGTTTTATCGCTCAACCGTTGGGCAGCGACTCCGATGTCATGACGATTACGAACACCGGAGGCTTGCCTCTCGATTTCAGACTCGGGATTACCTATATCGAGGAAGAGGAATTTATCACCCAGGTCATCGAAAATAACGGGATGCCGAACAGAATGAACAGGTCGGAATCGCTGAATCCCATATTCCGCAATACCAATCGTGTTGTCCCGACTCTGACTTTCCCCACTCAGAAGATGCTGATGGATGTGCCTCAGCAAAAGCGTGATCTGTACAACAATCTCAAGATCGCTTATAATCTCTACCAGGATCACAAGCCATTGAATTTGAAGCAGCGCAATCTTCTCTCTGGAGCCGGGGTGATTCCACCGCTTGATGAACTTGACCGCACCGGCGGTCCGGACGGTTTCGGCTACTACTTCTTCGATAGTGATGAAGACAATGGTCCCGTCTATGAATGGGTTGATATCACACAGACCGGAACACAGATTGTTGGCATGGGAGACGATGATTATGAAGGTCCCTTACCCCTGCCATTCGATTTCCCATTCTACGAAAACGTTTATAACAGCGTATTCATCGGTTCAAACGGTTACCTGTCGTTTGGTCAAGGGTATACAGCATGTTCCAATTCTGCAATTCCTACGCCTCCTGATGGTTATTATCCAAACAATGCGATCTACTTTTTCTGGGATGACTTTTATCCGCCTGGTGGAGGTCAGATCTGGTACGGTGAGGACGCGAATGGGAATTGGGTATGCTCGTTCATCAACGTTCAATTGCTTGGAAGGCCTAGTAATACAGTCCAGGTAATCCTCTATCCCGATGGAAATATCCTAACACAATACCAGGCAATGGGTGATAATACCAGTGAAACGATTGGTCTCGAGAATGCCAATGGCACTATTGCTTTGCAGGCATCACTGAATGCTGATCCCGCCGGTTACCCGCCTAATGAATCAGCCATCGGCTTTACCCTGAATGAAAATGGCTTTTTTGGTGGCTGGCTGGAAGCCGATCCGACCAGCGGTCATCTCGAAGTCGAAGAGGAAATTGCAATCGACCTGATTGCCGACGCTGCTCCGGATTCCATGCCGGAAGGCATTTATGAAGCGATGCTCGAAGTCTCGAGCCAGGAAGGTTGGTGGGGAGTGGAGACTGAGACCGCTTGGGCGACTTTCATTGTTGGTGCCGGCGGTATTTTCAATCCCGTACCCCCAACTGGACTGCCTTATCCGATCATCATCGAGGAGGCTCTGGTCGATAATGAACCAATCGATATTGCCTCAGGTATTGGTGTGTTCGATGGAGACTTGTGTGTTGGAGCGATAACAGTCGATGGCGAATGGCCCCGTTCACTGATCGCCTGGGAAGGCGATCCGGAACGCCAGGTGGATGGATTCACCGCTGGACATCAAATGAGCTTCCGGTTCTGGACAAGCGGTGATCAACAGGAAATGGATGCTCGGGCGACTTATATACGAGGGAATGGTACCTTTGGTAATGGCGGCTATTCACATGTTCGTCTTAATGCCGGCGGACCCCCCGCTTTGGTAATTCCCTTGGCGCGTAATTACTTCGAGCTGACCTCCACACACCTTATCCCAGATAATCTGAATGCTTCGGTCGTATTCGGCGGTATCGCCAATCTTGCCATCGTGTATCAGGATAACGGCGGCATCTTCATCCCGCCGAATATCAACACCATCGGCAACATTACAATCACCGAGGGTTATCAGATCTTCTGCCGTGAAGTTTCTTCGCTCACTATTGAAGGTCAACAGATGGATTATGACACCCCATACGACCTGCATCAAAGGCGGTGGAACTGGCTTGGCTATCCCTTCCCCATCGGAGTACCGATTATGACGGCGTTATCTCCAATTATGAATAATATCATAATCGTCCAGACTGACGATGGCAGATTACTGCTTCCTCCCTGGATTAATAACATCGTAAATATGGCTCCTGGAGAAGGTTACTTCATCTTTGTCAACCAGGATGTAGTCTTTGTCTACAACCAGGGAGTGATGGCGGCGGCGGTTGAGTGCGGCATTCAGGAAGTGCCGGAAGTTGAAGGCGCACCCTCTCCAACCGGATTGCCTTATGCGGTTATCGTGAAATTCACAGAAACCGTCAAGGCGATGAATCCTTCCACAGTTGAAATCTATGACGGCAACCTGCTGGTCGGTAAAGCCGTAGTGTTGCAAGAGATGACTCCAGTGATTGCCTGGGGTGGATCTGCAGAACATAATGTCGAAGGTTTCACACCTGGCAATCCGATGACCCTAGTCGTCAGAACGCAGGATGGATCTTCTCTGCCGATCAGAGTAGTCAGCGACGAACTTCCACTCTTCGGCACCGTTCCATACGCCGACTTGACACTCGATCTGCTTTCCCTGCCAAGCGAATTCACTGTAAGCCAGGGTTATCCGAATCCGTTCAATCCGACGGTGACTGTACCCTTCGCTTTACCTGAACGGGGTGAAGTATCTTTTGCCGTCTTCAATATTTTGGGGCAAAAGGTATTCCAGAGTGTGCAGAACCTGGAAGCCGGGTATCATCAGTTTGTCTTCGAGGCAAATCGGGTCGAAACAGATCTGGTCAGTGGGATGTATTTCCTGCAAGTTGAATTCGCCGGACAGATTCAGAATCAGAAGCTGATGCTCTTGAAATAGCGCTTTATCCCCTACCAGTTAGCTCTTTATCCCTCCCAGTTAGAACTCAGAACCTCCCGCTCACCCTTCAGAGCGGGAGGTTCTGTTCTTTTAGGAAAAAACTCAATATATTTCCCCTAAAACCAACCTTGAGTGGTGCCAGCCGTCCTCGGCTGACACCACTCAGTGGAGGTTCGTCGCTGACGAATCTCCCTAAAACCAGCGAGAGCAACGTTTGCACCCGGCATCCCAGACATCCGCCTCCGGACCCGAACCCCTCTGGATGTGGATCGTATTCCATCTGGTCATTTTTACCCTCCTCGCCTTGGACTTAGGTCTCGGGCGACGACGAGAACACTCCCCCAGTTTGAAGAACTCCCTCGCTTGGGTATTTCTCTATGTCGCCCTTGCTCTTATTTTCGCAGTGTTTATCGCCATCGAACGGGGTCAGGAAGCAGCGCTGCTTTTCACCACCGGCTATCTCATCGAATATTCCCTCTCTATGGATAATATCTTCGTTTTCCTGGTCATTTTCTCCTATTTCGCCGTTCCTGTAAGGATCCGTCATTATGTGCTTTTTTGGGGAATACTCGGGGCGCTCATCTTCCGGGGGATCTTTATCGGCTTGGGTGCTCTGATTATCAGCCGTTTTGAATGGATTTTATATCTGTTCGGCGCCTTCCTGCTCTATACCGCCATCCACCTGCTTCGCTCGAAAAATGAGGAGGTTCACCCGGAGAGGAATCCGCTGCTGCGTTGGTTTAGAAAACACCTGCCGATCACCAAGGATTATCACGGCGCTCATTTTCATCTTAAAATTGAGGGAAAACGGGTATATACTCCCTTGGTGCTGGTTCTGATCGCCATTGAAACCACTGATATCATCTTCGCAGTGGATTCCATCCCGGCAATCTTCACCGTAACTACTGATCCCTTTTTGGTATACACCTCGAACATCTTCGCGATTCTGGGCTTGCGCAGCCTCTTCTTTGTCCTGGATCGGATCATGCCAATGTTCCGCTACCTTCGCCCTTCTTTGTCGATTGTGCTCGCTTACATCGGCATCAAAATGTTGATTTCCTATTGGATCCATATATCTGCCCAGATCAGCTTAGTTGTGGTTTTCAGTGTACTCTTCAGCGCGGTGATACTCTCGCTGATTGTCGATCGTTTAGAGCGGCGAAAGGGCGAAGGTGAAAGAGTAAAGGTGAAAGGGCGAAGGTGAAAGGGGGAAGGTGAAAGGGCGAAGGTGAAAGAATATATACAACTTTATTCCACTATAAATAAATAGATTCAAATGTTCTCTCCCCTTAACCGTCTTTTTAATCAGTGCATATTATATTTGGTCATGCTGAACGAAGTGAAGCATCTGGAGGCTTGGAGATTCTTCACTTCTTTCAGAATGACTCCAAATACTTGATTCCCTCATTAATAATGCAAGGGAAAAATGGGATACAGGATGGATTGTGTCATGGGCGGGACGCCCATGCTACACTTTCGTCTTTCATTGGCGGAACGCTTATTTACCCCGTAGCACGTGCGTCCC
>CAZCRQ010000166.1:0-1258 GCA_964501095.1 uncultured bacterium
GAATAAAAGAATCACCACAGGCAGAGGCACCCCATGCGGGATGAAGGTGGCGATGTATTTCAAACCATGCTGGCTGAAACCGCCGATAAAAACCATCAGCAGCATGGTCACCGCCAGCCCGCCGGTGACATTGATATTTCCTGTTGGCGTGGTGCCCCAAGGGAACATACCCAAGAGATTGGAAAAGAGAATCAGAAAGAACGCCGTAAGAAAGACCGGCAGCCATTTTCTCCCAGTCTCTTTTCCCATGTTCTGATAAACAACTTCGTCGCGAATGAAGACGACCAGCATTTCCAAGAAATTACCGAAACCATGGGGAACCTGACCGCGACGGGTTCTCGCCATCCCCGGAATTACCAGAATGATCACCAGTAGTCCTGCAATCACAAGACCAATCATGTGACGGGTAACCGGCACGCCGTGAGGATAACCCAATGACGGCAGGTTGAGGGGAAGAACTGGTAATTTCACCGAACCCCAGGGAAGATCATACGATTCTGCATCGGTTAGATGATGCGCCAAGTATCCCATGACATCATTGCCGCCCTCGTGCTCTGTATCGTCATGAACAGTCCCGCTGGGCGACATCTCCCCGGAAGCCACCTCTTGATAAGTTGAATCTTCCGCATTCACTTCATCGGAAATAGTCTGTTCCTGGGCGATCACACCCTCGGAGACAGAGTGCTCTGCTTCACCGTGACCGCTTGCCCAAGCCAGCGCCGCAGTTACGATGATGATAAATCCAACTGTCACCGATTTCCGGATTTTACTTACTCTCGAACCCGTTTTACACTCCACATTGCCGAAGCTGTTGTGATAAAAAGTGCGATCAGATAGGCAATACCTATCCCTATTACAGTTATTTTTACCTGCCAACCAAAAAGCTTGAGCGCCGCCGTAACCGCGATCAACCCCAAGAACATCTTGGCGGCGAAGGCGACAATCATTCCGGTATATAGCTTACTGAAGTCTCCCGAACGAATTGAGGTCACCAATAATAACCATCCCGCTAAGGTCATCACCAGAGCCGCAAGAAAAAAGTAGAGAACTTGGAGTAAACTCATGAATTATTATTCCATCTATACTTAGTAGTCCGTGTCAGATGATTTGATGGCATTGATTCCAGAATAATTAACTAAGGACTTATCCCCGAATAAACCAGACCGTCATTGCGAATAAACCAGATCGTCATTGCGAGCGAAGCAATCTCTTTGATAAACAATTACTTAGGGAATGCTTCACCCTCCTTCGGAGGGTT
>CAZCRQ010000166.1:1358-6692 GCA_964501095.1 uncultured bacterium
AGCCTGTTTCGCGGGAATGACACCTTGAGTGCCGCCCTAATACTATCTGACAGCCCGTTATATGGGTAATGTTTGCCCGCTTTAGCGGGCTGCTCTGTAGCACCTTGCTTTAGCAAGGGTGGATAATTCAGAATCCAATATCCGGAGCACGCTTTAGCGTGCTTGGTCTGTGCTTCAGCTTAATGAATAATCAATCTCAAATGTCCGAGAAGCTACACTAAAGCGCACTTTTACAATAGGTTATCCTTGCCACCCCGCCTGAAGGCGCCTGCTACATATCAGCCTAGAAACATAGATTCTTCACTTCGTTCAGAATGACGTAGTAACCAGGGTTTTCGGTCAAGCACTACCTAGTCTGTATTCTTCTCCTCACGTTCCTGGGCGTCCCCATACTGTTTGATTCTTATCACCACCCAAGCCATTCCGCCGCCGGCTCCCCAGAGAACGCCGATGATAGTAAACCAAGGTGTGGAATGCAATTTCTGGTCTAGCCAGCGTCCGCCGAAAAAACCCGCCAAAGCAGCAATTGCCAGGGTCAGCGCCATTTGCAATGCCAGGTCGAGCCAGCCGCTGTATCTCGATTTATTATTCTGTTTCGAGTTGTGGTGACGATTCCCTGAAAACCATGCGCTCAACTGATCTGCGATGCCTTCTGTGATATTTTCTGACCGGAAGCGGAAACCTCTTCCTCAAACAAGTAAACCCCCTTCGGTTTGCCTTCTGAGGATTCCAACGATTGGGGCAGCATTTTTTTCTGTTTACGTATCAATGATTCTACGGCATCCTTCCCCATCTTGCTGAGCCCGCTGAATTTGGCGCCTTCTTCCACCACCAGACTGCATGTGGCGATCTCACCTTCCAGCGAAGCTGTGCCTTCGAGGACAAGACGTGATTTCGCCACCAGGTTCCCTTTTAATCGTCCGCCCAGGATTACTTCGTCTGCTTCGAGGTCGCCGCTCAGCTCGCTGTTCGCTCCAATGGCAACACTGCCGCCGCAGATCAGAGTTCCGACAAACTTGCCGTCGATGCGTAATGAGCCTTGCAGTATCAATGTTCCTTCCAGACGAGCGTCACTCCCAATGATAGAGGAGGTGGAACTTTCAGAATAAGATTTACTTTTCTTTTTCCTCATTCATGTCTCCACGCTGAGGCAGCAGGGATAAAGGATCCACCACCTGCCCGTTTACCCAGATTTCCAAATGAAGATGGGGAGCAGTGCTGATCCCCGAATTTCCTGACAACGCAAGGGGTATGCCCGCTTTTACCCGTTCACGTTGGTAAACAAGTGGCATTTCATTATGACCATAGATGGAGATTATTCCCCCGCCATGATCGATGATGATCCGATGTCCCAACCGTGGTGTCCAGTCCGCGACCAGAACCACTCCATCCGCGATTGCTCGAACCGGGGTACCGCGCGGTACGGCGATGTCCAAGCCGGCATGACCGCGAAGTGGATCGATGGGGGAAACCTCAAAACCACGGGTGATAAATCCTTCCACTGGCCAGAGGATTGGATAACGATAAGTCGGTTTGACAGGTGCATCATTGAATAAACCAAAGGCGGGCGACATCGGTTCGCTCATATCGTAAATTCCACCTGACGCCCAACTCTCATCCATGGCGATCGGTTTCGGTTGAGAGGTAACCTGGATGGCTTCACTCGCTTCCATAATCCGTTCTAAATCTGTCCCCTCAGTCAGACTGCGCTGGACTCGTTTCCCAAATTGCTGAAGTTGCTTCAACTCCCCTTCAATCTGCTCGACACGCGCCACTTCCCGACGTAACCGACGATTATCCGCCAGTAATCGTCTACGGTCAATTGCCTGCCGAACCAATACTCCATAAAAAATCGATTCGGCGGTCAATGTGACAACCAGGATGAGTAGTATAAAAGCTAATATACGAAAACCAGCCGGGGATATTCGTACTTCCCGTGGTTTGATTTTCTCGGGACGGTACCAAAGAAAAAGATGCTTCTTTGTAATTTGTCCCTTCACCTCATCCTCTTCAGTTTGTTCCGCCAGCTCTTGCGCGGTCGATTTTTACAGCTTGTGATCCTGCGGAAAGCCAAGTTCCCAATAAGGCTGAGAATATAACCACCTGTTTCTTTGATGTCAACCGCAGATTATTTATGGAATTGGCGTTGCCGGACAATTTCAAACAGGATGACCGCCGCGGCGGAAGATACCGAGAGTGAATCGAGGGCGGTGTTGAGCGGGATGGAAACCAGATCGTCACAAATAGCTTTCACTCGTAAAGACAATCCTTTTCCTTCGCTGCCCAGAATAAGCGCGGTTTTTCTGTTCCAATCCATTCGCCAGAGGTTGGTTTTTCCCTCACCTGAGGCGCCAATAATCCACCAGTCATCTTTCTTCAAACGAGTGAGTGTGTCGGTCAGATTGCCGACCATGATCACCGGCAATTTCAACAATGTCCCGGCGGAGGTTTTAATGGATGTATCGGTGAGGGGAGCATTTCGTCTCCTTGGAAGTATTAAAGCATCGCCTCCGGCGCCGAAAGCATTCCGCGCGATTGCGCCCAAGTGATAAGGATCGGTCACCCCATCGAGTGCGACCAGGAGATTATTACGAATCGGAATCTTAGTAGTGCCTAAATCATTTAAATTATAAAGCGCAAACGGGGATATTTCCGCCATCACCCCCTGGTGATTACCGGTTCCGAACACCTGCTTCACACGTTCTCTGGGTACACGATCGATCCGAATCCCACGTTGTTTTGCCAAGGCGATGATCTGACCGATTATCCGTCCCTGCGTTTCAAGCATAATGCTGACTCGTTGCACCGGGCTGCTTGATTCCAATAATTCAAGTACTGGTTTTCTGCCGACGACTTTCATAAACCGAATATAATCTTATTTCCGTATCGTGCCTCTCTTATAGAGACGAGGGCTTGTTTCCCTGAGAATTCATATTTATATTTCCTCGTGTTTCTGTCCACTCCTTCAGGAACACGAATTGTTTTTGTTATTGCCGTTATGTTCCCACGCTTAGGCGTGGGAACAACTTTTTTCGCAATATCTAAAAATACTGAGAGGGAAACCGATGAATTATAATTACAGGGGAGCGTGCTTACTTGTAACGATGCTGCTTTTCGCTTCCATCGTTTTGGCGGATCCCGGATTGCTTCTGACACCACCGCAAGTGACTATAGCCGAGGTGGAGTTGAATCAGACTTATGGATTCAACAGTTGGTTGACGAATACCGGGGATGCCGAGGATACTTATACAATCACCCTGGAGGATTATCAGGGACCTGCCGATTGTGCGACGTCGATGTGCATCGGTCAGAGCTGTCTGCCGCCGGAGATTCGTCAAAGCAGTATGACTTTGTTGCCTGCCGCTTCGGATACGATCCTGGTCGATTTCTTTCCCATGTCGATCGGGGAGTGTTCACTCTGGCTGCGGGTGAGAAGTGGAAATGATCCTTCTTTATTTGCTGAAGTTCAATTCGTGATCAATCGCGAGAGCGGAATCGGTGAGCCGATTATTCAGTCTCAGCCTCTGTCATTCGGCATCGATGAAGTCTACCCGAATCCGTTCAATCCAACATCCCAGGTTGTTTTCACTTTACCAATAACACAATCAGCCCGCCTCACCGCTTATACGATTCAAGGACGCCAGGTTGCCACGTTGTGGGATGGGGTTGCCTCCGCTGGCACTCACCGAGCTGTCCTCCATTCCTCACCCTCAATGGCGAGTGGCGTATATCTGATTGTCCTGGAATCGGGTGGGCAAAGAGCCGTTGTCCGCAGCCTGTTAATAAAATAAGGCTAAGGGCAAAGGCACCATCTCACCACAAGGCGACAGTAACATACAAGGCAACAGTAACATACAAGACACCAAATCAGGAAGCCGATAGCGTGACTGGTTTTGTGCCTTCGTGCCTTGGTAGTGAGATAGTTTTATGTCTTTTCGGATTTTTAATTCAAATTTTCAGGAGGAGAACATTTTTTCAAGATGGATCAGGATGTTAATTCCGGCATTGCTTCTCTTGGTGAGTGGAGTTTATGCCGATGTGATTGTCAATGAGATCATGCAAAATCCCGCTGCGGTGGCGGATAACCAGGGGGAGTGGTTCGAACTTTATAACAGTGGTAATCAAGATGTTGATCTCAACGGTTGAAGATTCGCCGATAACGGCGCCACCTTCCCTGATCCCAACGGACATTCCATGTATCTAATCAATCCTGCCCTGGACAACAATGTTGGCGCCAACTGGGCGGAAGCAGAAGCGCCCTGGGAAGGCAGCGCCGGGGATTGGGGAACCCCCGGATACAGCAATCTGCCGGAATTTTTCACCTCTCTACAAAACGGCGGCTTTGAATTCTGGATCGATCCGGGTCCGCCAGGTCCACCCGACAACTGGAGCATTGAGGGAGAAGCATTCAGTCTCTCCCAGAGCGCTGAAATGGTGTATAATGACGACTATTCCGGGCAAGGCGAATGGACTGCCCCTGGAATTAAAACCCTAAGCCAGGATATCTATGAACCAGAGATCGGGCAAACTTATGAATTCGCCGTCTGGATCCATGATAACGATCCCCAGGGAACCGCCTCACTCAGTTTGATCTATAAGGATGTTGATGGTGGAGTGCTGCAAGAATATGTCAGCGGTTCTTCAAACGACTCTCCGGACTGGCAACGACTGGCAGCAAGCGGCATTGCTGTCGACGGCGCCGAGTATGCGACAGTAACAGTACTCTTCTCTGATGACGCTGGTTGGATCGATGCGGCGATTATCCATGTTGATGATGCTTCTTACGACCAAGTCATCATTCCTCAGGAAGCCACCATCGAAGAGGTGCAAACCAATCCCGATCTGATGGGCGCGTATGTAATCATCGAAGGTATTGTCACCCAACCCGCCAACAGTTGCCATACCGGTTACACCGATGTCTATGTCCAGGATGGGACTGAGTATGGAGTCAACCTCGACAGCAGCGGCGGTTGCACTGTTCGTATCAATGCCGATGCTCACCTCGATCTTACCAGATTGGGTGTAGGCTCTGTAGTCACCTTCTTCGGAACTATTGACGCCTATCAAGCAATTCCCCAGCTCCAGCCCTGTTTGCAGGAAGACATTGTTGTCGAGACAGAAAGAGAGATGAGACTTCCCCTACAGGCAAATTACTTTGAATTGATTTCCACTTACTTGGTTCCGGAAAATCTCAATGCCGCGGTTGTTTTTGGAGGGGTCGCAAACCTGTTGATTGTCTATCAGAGCAATGGCAGGATTTTCATCCCACCAACGCTCAACACCATCGGCAATATCGACATCGCTCAGGGGTATCGTCTCTTCTGCAACGCCGCA
>CAZCRQ010000167.1:0-6690 GCA_964501095.1 uncultured bacterium
CTCCTCCAAAGACAATTTTGACTGATGAATCCCCGCTTCAACACGAACTGCAAGCTCTGGATGAAAAGCGAGATTCCACTCATTTGCTAAAACCTGGGCGATCAAACCAGCCGGATTGTACCCTCTCTCTCGATGACGGGACGGATGATCCGGCACCGGCACAATAAATCCTTTTTGGGGAATTACCCCAATTTCCTCGAGCCGGGAATTCATCTTCCTTGCCAAGTAGGGCGCCAGATGTTTGCCATGATAGAATTTAAAATGGAGCACAATTTTACGTAGCCGCTCATCGTAAGCAAAAGCCACGGCAAGTCGGTCAAGAAGCTTAGGTGTTTCAATGCCCGGCGCGGGAATCAGGCTGCCCCAACACACCTCACAAACCGGATTTTCGCTATGAGGAGAATCGACTCCGCAAACGATGCAGGTACAGGGATACAGCGTATCACCGAGCAGATTCGCCGCTTGCCTGAGGAGTGTGGCGATCACCGACTTCATCGCCAGATCCGTTTGCCGTCCCGAGTACGACTGGTGAATCCAATGCTGTCGAGATATTCAAGCAGAGGCACGACATATTTCCGCGAAGAGCCTAAAAGCTCGGTCACTTCCCCCGGACTTACTTCCTCTCCAGAGGTAAAAGCATTGGTCAATCTATCCTTTACCTTCTGCAGAGTCGCCATCGTGATGATCACACGTTCCCCTAGGATCACCACCTTCCCTTGAAGTTTCAAGACACGAAGAATACGTCGCACATCCTCCTCTTTAGCTTTCAACTCCTCCGCCAGGGTCGAAGGCAGCGGCGCTTGCAATCCGAAAAATTCCAGCTTTTTAAAGATTTCATCCGCCAATTCTTTATCGGTAACGCGCAATTGAATTGTATGAGTCAATTCTGCAAGCACACCACCATCGAATCGGATGCGACTTTCCAAAACCAATTCTTGAATCAACTCGCTCAGGACTTCTTCCGTTATATCTCTTTGCGTGACTTGATTGCCCCAAGTCTTTTTCGGAATGCCCGGCTCATCGGGATTCTCGGCGTGAAATGTTTGGAGAATAGTCGATGAACGCAATTTCCAGGCGTTCCATTCCTCCAAATCGACAATCCACGAGGGAATTGAAGTGATAGTCTTAAGCGCCTTTTTATCTTCCAATTCTTTAAGAGTCCGGTTTATTCGGGCGATGTCCCAAGGGAGAATTCTAAGTAAATCATCGTGCAATAGAAACTTACGCGAACGGACGAAAGCAGCGATAATCTGACCGTCGGAACCGGAGAGTTCCGCCAAACGTTTCTCGAGCCCCAGGCTCATACGTTTTCGATCGGGAGGGGAGGGATCCAAAACCTGCACTCCACCCAAGGTTTCCAGCGGTGAGTAGAGACGGAGAATACCCAAATCGCCATACATTACAGCAAGATCGGTTTCAGCTTGGAAGCGGGCGAAACCGCAATCGCCCGGCTGGATCATTTCTGAGCGGACGAGATTGAGACGTCCGATACATTCTTCGGTTCCGAGATGCACTCTGACACGAGTTCGATTCAGCAATTCGCGTGAGGAATAAAGGAGATTGATTTTTAAATCGATGAAATTGGAAACCACTCCTCGTCCGGATGAGAAGAAGACTTCTCCTCGCACCGGTTCGCGGTCTCCGACCAAGTTCAAGGCAGCTCGGTCACCAATCCGTACTTCTTCAACCTCCTTCTCATGCGCCTGGAGCCCGCGAACACGGTAGGTTTCATTTGGGGGTAGTAGAATAAGACGGTCGCCGTTGCGTGCCGATCCACTCCATACTGATCCGGTCACCACCCTGCCATAGCCCTTGATTAAAAAACTGCGATCCACCGGCAGCCGAAAAAAACCGGGATCATAAGGAATTTCGATCTCAGCGATCATGGCGTCCAAAGCCTGACGAAGTCGATCAAGTCCTCGATTACTGATGCTATCGACGACAACAATCGGAGCTTTCGATAAACCTGTCGGAGCGATCAATTCCTTGATCTCTTCCACCACTAGATCAATCCAATCATCATCGACTTCATCGGCTTTAGTAACCGCAACGATGGCATGGGTTATATGCAGAGCATCCAGGATCGCCAAGTGCTCACGTGTCTGCGGCATTATCCCATCATCCGCCGCTACAACCAAGAGTGCAGCGCGGATCGCCGAAGCGCCCGCCACCATGTTCTTGATCAGACGTTCATGCCCAGGCACATCGACAAACGCTGCATGGTCGCCGTAAAATGCGAATCCCAGGTCGATAGTAATCCCGCGGCGCTTCTCCTCTTCCAAACGGTCGCAATCCATCCCGGTGAGAGCCTTGACCAGGGTAGTTTTGCCATGGTCGATATGACCCGCGGTGCCGATTACTACATGATGACGTAGAGGTGGATTCATTGTTCTTACCACCAGACCTGTTTATCCTCATCGATGGTAAAAATCCGTTCCTCACGATCGGATCCTGTAGCAACCAGCCAATATAAACAACCGGCTGGAACATCTGGGAAAATCAACGGTTCGTTTCCGGCGACCTGCTTGCCTAACGACTGCCAGCCGTCCTGCCAGAAAAACAGTTCATACCCCTGCCCAGGAGTTAGAAAGACCTTCGCGATGCCATCAGTCGAAATTTCCTGCGTTCGGTGAGTGGTCGAGATCAAACGGGCTGACAAGGTCTTCGCACCATCCGACTTCAGTTTCCGGATGCTGGAATCAGCCTGAAGAATGAAAGGATCGCCGATTGGGACAATATTTTCCTTGATATAAAGCGCCGGCAGGTAGGCGATGTCGAGTCCCATATCGGTGAAAATTACCTTATTTTCAGAAATTTTCCCCCAATGAATCGCCCTCCATTCTCCGGAGTTGAACACACATAAATAAGCGATATTGGCGGAATCGGAAATTCCTTGTTCAAGTTCAACGGTTACATCTGTCACCTCCACATAATCCCGGGTGACATCGATGTAGCTTTTTCCGGAGATGTAACGCGGTAATTTCTCCTGCTCTCCCGCCTGAAAGGCAAGATTCTCCCTTTGTATACTGAACATTTTTCGATAGACTTTCGCCATTTTATTGGCAAGACGATAGCAGCCGGGATTACATTCGGCGCCCATGAAGGGAGTCACCTTGCTGTCAGGAGTGACAATCGCATTCCAGGCGTGGTTGTTTCCGGTATTTGCCCAATATGGTGTATAGTCGCTGGTGACCGCTAAACCGTTGGCACGCATGGCGTAGATGGTCAAATTCGTCATATCTTCGCAGCGTCCCAGACGATTCTCCAGCATTTCCGACAATCCCTGATCGGTCGGATGTTCATAAAAGCGGGGATCGAATTTGAACCAAGATTTAAGATCATCATTGATGAGGCTGGCGGCTTCCAGCGGATCGGAGGGATCAATCATCCTGTTTTCTATATCCATATACTTTGTAAAGAAATATTCACGCCAAGGTTCCAGTGGTTCATTGCTGCCGCGATATGGCAGGATATATTCGCAAAAATCCTTGAATGACAACCCCTTTGCCCAGGATTTTTCACCCCAGGCGCGAAAAGCATATTCGATCTGGGCAATCAAATAATCTGAAGTAATTGTTCGCGTGTCAAGTTTCTTCTCTTTCTCCTTGAAATCGATTTTTCCAGATTGCTTTTCCAGGGTGTCCCAAGCTATTCTAAGTGCATCATAATCTGGATAATCGAAGATATTAAAGTCAATCTCTTTTCCAGTGCTGTCTGCTAAATAGTAAATGACATAGCTGTGGTCCTTCATATTAGCGATCAGATAGAATAAGGCTGGCAACTTCAGGGAATCCTCGTCAGAAGTAAAGTAAGTGATGGCATTTTCCAATTCACCGCGATTTTCTGCGGCTGATTGAAGAGTTTCCCTGATCTCAGGCGGATAATTCGTCATCTCTTCGCTAAAGGCATTCAATATAAACATCAGCGTTATAAGAAAGGCGATAATTATGGTTGGTTTGTTGTTCATGTTTTCCCCTTGTGGCATCATTACTCGTTTTTACATTGAAGCATCTGCTGCTGGGATACCTTTAACCTCGGATTCAGCGACCCCGATCTAGTTTATAAATACTTGTTTTTCCTGGATGACGGAGCATCCAGGCGGCCTCTGATTTTATTCAGGTGGAGCGATTAGTCGGGAATCCTTCAAGATTTCCAAGGCTTCCGCATCAGCCAAATCTTTGGTTCTTCCAGTCGCTCTCTTGTTGCAAATAAGGTCATCGAGGCACGGGATATGCACTTCAATTCCTTCGATCTCCACAGATATTGATCGTCTGAACGTTTCTTCAAACTGCAATCCCGAAGCAGAAGTGATGATGTCGATGCGTCTTGGCGCAGTACCGATTTGAAAGATCATATCATCTGCTATAAGATCCTGTCTGGTCAGATTTTGCGATGCGGCGCCAAAACGATTCAACGCCCGTAGCACCGCATCCGCATTATCGGTTGAGGGCATTACCCATAAGTCAATATCCATCGTTACTCGTGGGTAGCCGTGTGCCGCCATCGCATAAGCGCCAACGAGAAGGAATTTAACCCTCTCGTCTGCTAAGGCTTGTAACATCTCTTTGTAATCTTCGTTCAGCATCGTAGTTTTTACTTAGCGACACAACCTCACGAGTGAGCTGCCAGACCAGATTTATGCGGTATGCAGGCGTGCCGGGAACATAGTCGTCGTGCCTACGGTCGGACATGCGAGATACAACTGTGTGCATTTTATTCATAATTTGGATTCTGCTACCAATCATGCCGTTTTCAGCATTCCGAACTGTTTTAAAGCGAGCAGGGCGCGGTAGGTGATCCACGGGCTGGGTTTCCCTTTTTCATCCAGGTTCGCCCACATTTTGCCATTCAATCCGCCGATCATCTTCCATCTGCCGTCTTTTCCCCGTTTTTCCAAAAGAAGGCTGAGACCCTCGGTGATGACCTCATCTACTTCAGGCTCGACTTCGCCGATGAGCAGGAGCACTTCGAGCAGATCGGAGTTATAAGAAAGAGGAAAGCTGAATCTCAGCCAGCCGGCTTTTTCTTTACGTGGTTCGACTCGCCCTTGCTCTCGCCAGTGCGATTTTTGACTGCGACGCTCTTCGGAGGTCGATTTCATTGACCACTCTCTCCATTGTACCGTGTCTTTAGCCGAGTACTTATATAAATGGAATTTCTTCAATAAACGAACTAATTGCTGGATAAAATTCATATCCTCTGATGTCCGCAGGTTTTTCGGGATTGCCAAGAAAGCTTTTAACACTTTGGGGACTGTCATCATACATTGAGGAAGTAGTGATTGATCGATGACAAAGCAACGGAATCCTTCCTCGGGATCGAGCAGATAGCGGCAGGTTGCCAGGGCGGCGCGAGTGATTGGCTGTGAAGCATGACCGTAACGCGCCAGGACTGTCGCTATATGGGCAGTGAGGCAGGCAATTGGATAATGCCAATAAACACCATTGGTACATTGAGAATATCGTTCGCGTTCGATTCCTTTCACTTCAGAAATCGGCTTAGCGTTGGACAGTAGGTATTCCACACCTCCCTGAATCTGCGGCAATTCTTCCGGAGCGCCGATCTCACTCAGATGAAGCATCACCCAGGAGGTTCCCCGGTATTTCTGGTAAAGCCGTTTTTCCCAAGTGCCATCACCATTGTATCCGGCGAGTGTCGCTTTGATCCATTGCTGTTCCGGAAGGAGACGCTTTGCCGCCTGCAAATCCGGATCATCATCGGGATATTCAAGTAAATCCTTCAGGACTTTAGCTCGCAGCGCGGGATCTGAGGGATCCGCCAGCCAGTCGAGCAATTTTCGATCAAGGAGAATTGGTTCAAGTAAAGACATGAATTAAACCTTATTTAAGTTAAAAGGAACAGGTTGACTGTTATGGAGATCGAGAAGTAGTGGAGTATAACCCGCATCTTTGACTATTCTTAAAGCACCGCGTTCAGTTTCGCTTAATGCGACACAATCACTAACAGGTTGCCGGTCATCGGCACGAGCGATTGCGCCGAGATGAATCTCCTCCGGTTGAATCCCGCCCCGGATCAGTTTTGCCAGATCTTCGCACGTTTCCACGATTCCCAACGTGCATTCGCTGGGTTTGTAACCGGAACTCCAGTGCAATAAGGCTTCATTGAGGGATAGAATGCCACCATGAAACTGTTGCGGTAAGGCGGTCAGGTAGAGTTCTCGTTCCTTGGCGTTCTCAGCAACCCGATCGTTGATAAGCCAGATTTTCTTCGCGGGACCAGACACCCCCCATCCGAAAATCACCTGCCCATGCAACAAGCGATCATCCACTCTCAGGATCAATCCGCAGTGCCATTCTCGGGTAAACGCCATAACACCTCCAATGTTCTAACACCATCGTTCACCAGCTTTAACGCCAACTTTTCCACATCCATCGTATCGCGATGAACAAGGAACGAGAGCAGCATGGGTAGGTTGACTCCGGTTACCACAGCTTGACCGGATTTCAACGCCGCTTGTGAACGTATCGCCGGTGCAGTCCCCGGACTATCCACAAAGACAATCCAAGGCTCATCTTTAATGTACTCCCTTACCTGGGCGGTAATATCGAGAGCGGATAACTGATGCGTACTCAACCACATCAATTGATCGACTTCACCCATGATGCGTCGACATTCCTCGATCAATACTCGCGCCAAATCACCATGAGTGACGACCAATCCTTTGACCAT
>CAZCRQ010000168.1:0-5305 GCA_964501095.1 uncultured bacterium
TTTGGTCGTGAATAAGAAGGGATCAATCAATTGGGTGTGGTCGCCAGCCTTAAATTGGCCAGCCACAATTACCTGCACTTCCCGACCACTCGCGTCGTACAAAGCCAACTTAACATAACCGTCAGTTGGTAGTTCAAAGTGAACCGTGGAAACGTTGTTAAAGGGATTGGGGAAAGTCCCGGCAATGGCAAAAGAAGTCGGGAGAATCGCCGTCGGTTTCCCGAAATGAAGGTAGGCGACGGAATAATCTTCATCGGTTCCCGCGTCCAAATCACCGAAGATATTCAAAGTATCCGGTCCGGCGGCTTCATTCTCCGAAGCGCTCCAGTAGTACAACAGGAACAAATCGTCGGCTTGATAGCCATCGACTGCCACCGTCAAGGTATCATCGCGCCAAACCGCTAATCCCATCGGCAGTTCGCCTGTGATCACCGAAGCGCCGATGCAGACGCCTTCTGGAGTAAAGACGCCAATTTCGTCACCTGTAGTTAGCTCAAGATTTTCCGTTTCAATGGAGTTGATCAGAACAGGATGGAAGAAGTCGGTGCGAGCGGCAATCTGAAAATGGTTTGGTTCGGAGGCTGCCTTTTTAGGAGTAGGTTCCTGATGGCGAGGAGCAAATGCCGGCTGTTCTGCAGGATAAATCAGAGGAATTTCTGAATTAACCTGCACTTGATAACCGTTGCCTGGTGATAAATCAGGCATGTTGTTGAAGGGTCCTCCCTCCATATAGGCGGGGAGGAAAAACTGACCTGCGGCATTCTTGGCGATGAGCAAAGAGGTTTCCTGAACCAGATTGTCGAAAGCCACTGGCGCAGACAAGGTAAAGTCTGGAAAATAGGGAACCAAATTCCAATTGCATTCTAACGGGATCTCCTCGTCAGGATTTACCTCTGCACCAAGTACTACCAAAGTCCCAGCTTGAGCCATATTAATCTGGTAGCCTTGGAGATAATCCCAATTTAACATATTGCAGAACTCCCACGGTGGAGACCAGAAGAGGCCGTCTTCATCTTTGAGGAGGATTAGGTCCTCTACAATTTCGTTGCAGGTGAGATAGATGCCGTGCTCGTCATCCATCTCATTTTCGACTGTGAAGTAAGGTATCATACGTGATGACACCATACTCCAATCTGCAGGCAGTTCAATCTCCTGACGACGCCCATTCATTACAGCTCGTGATGCTCGCAGCTCCCCATACCCCATCTCCTCATTCCAAGACCCAAACGGAAGATTAGGCCAATCAAGTTCGTATCCTCCTCCCTCTCTACCGGCTGTTAAGCATATAATCTCGAATAGATTCTCAATGGTGAGCAAGGGTTCTTGTGAACGTAAAAGCGCGGCCACTCCAGCAACTTGGGGGGCAGATCCTGAAGTGCCTGTAAAATGACAAGCTAATGGGTTAATGTCTGGATTGACCCATTCCTCAGCCCCTGTAACCGGATTTTGCCTACTGGATGTTGTGTAGATGACCCAATCCGCACCTTGCGGACCTCCCTGCGTCCATCCGGTAGGCGCGGTGAGTTCTAATCCTTCTCCAAAATTAGCGAATGGAGATCTGGCGCCATCGACGCTTCCTCCAACTGCAACAACAGCCTCATAACTTGCCGGAAAACCGATTACATCATTATTCCCATTCCCTGTTGAAGCTGTCATGAAAATATCATTTTCGTAGGCTTCATCAAGCATTGCTATGATATCATCTGAGGGTGGTCCCGTGAAACTCATATTGATGATATCAACCTTCGCGCCCCTGATTAAATAACGCAAACCTGCAATGACTTGAGCTTCCCTAAACCATGCTCCAACTTTGCAAATTACTAAGGCAGTTCCCGGATCTTCATCCCAACCACCGGCGATGCCTGCGAAATGCATATAGTTATTGGTGCGAGCTGAAACAATGCCGGAAACAGCTGTCCCATGCCCGCACTCATCAAACCAAGCAATCACGTCGCCAACTTCAGGACCATCTCCGAAGGCTCTGTTAACATTGAATCCAATTAGATCATCAACATAGCCGTTGAGACCTACACCTTCAACGCCATCTGCATCATCAAAATCTCCAGGATCAAGTTGCCAAATTCCATTAACGAGTTCGATCGTGTGTCCATCATGATCGGCGTCTTCATCGAGATTCTGCCAGATATTTGGGAGTAGATCGGGATTCCGAAACATGAGGCCTGAGTCTAGTACACCGACTTTGATTGCTGGATTGCCACGAGTCAGGTCCCAGGCATCTTCAATGTCGATCCTATTGTCAAAAAAATCGCCTTGTGGACGGTAAAGGTATCGTTGTGTGTAGTCAGAACCTGCATTTACTGCTGGATCGTCGGGCCACTCACAAAAATGGTAAGCCGTGTGGTTCTTACCTTTAACGACGATTTCGGATTCAAGGTAAGATTCCATGAAATCGAGGGGATCCGGTTCGGGGTTGGCGATGGATTGAATGAGATATGTGCCCAGACAGTTGATCTCAATTATCTCACCGTCTAGTTCTTCGTTTAGATCTTCGATGTCGTTTTCGGTGGCTTCTCCTGAAAAATAAACCCAGATCTCGGTGCCTTTGATGCGGAAAGTATCGCTGGCGAAGACCTCAAACCACTGCCCGCTGTACTGGGCATACTCCCTCCCGTTAAACGTCACGGCGTAAGCCGGAGACAGGAGGAAAAGGATTAGAAGCAACCCGACCACGGCAGCAGATACCGCCGGTTAAGGGAACATTGGGACAGGATCATCTTACGCCTCACTGGTTAATTGAACAAACTCGGCGGCGCTTTTTCGCCTCTGCCGCCGCGGAACATGGGTGTCAAAACTCAATCAACAGACAGTCTAAGCAATCATTTCCCGTTTGTCAAGCGATATCGCAGCTTTTTTCTAAGCTTGGAATATTTTTCTTCATTATCTTCCTCATCGTTCATTCCGCCTTCCGCATTCTGCCTTTCCGTCATGTTCGGTCACCTTTCCGTCACACCCTAAAACCTTACCACACCATCACATTCGTCATTTATGTGACGATGTGACGATTTTTTCAATACCCCCCCTTCCGAGCCCGGCGCAGTGGGCGCTGGACCTGATCGAGAAAGCCAAGCACCGGCCTCGGGCATTGACAGACGGCAAAGAAGTGCGGGTGCTGCCAGGAGACTTCTATGACGCAGAAGATGCGGACGCGGAGGAGCTGGATGACCCGGAGGCTTAGAACCGCCGCGCACAACCGCCGCGTGGGCGCGATTCGGAGGCCGAGTCGAGGGTTTTATCGGCTGGGCGGACGGGCGCGGCGTGGGCGGTTTGTGATTATCGGCGGACGCTGAGGAACTGGATGATTGATTCTGTGCGACTGAACGGAAAAGACAAAACGCCGACACTTATTGATAAGTGACGACAATTTGTTTTTCCCTATCACAGATGTGGTAACAGTGACGGTTCTCCCCACAGCCTTCAAGCGCGACGCAGGCGCGATTTGGAGCCCGTGGTATGCAAAGAAAAAGAGATTAAAGCTCGGTAAATGGAATTGCGGTGACATTGGGTGAAACAGGGATTCGAATATCTCCTGGATATACGACGTAACCGCGCGTAACTCGGTCAGGGAAGTCTTTGAATAGAGAACGAATCGAGGTTGCCATCTGCGGCCGAGGCGTTGCGGTATGCTTTACTTCGAGAGGAATAAGTTCACGGCCTTCGTCGATCAGCAAATCTACTTCCGTTCCAATGGCTGTTCGCCAAAAATAGATGTGCGGAACCTCCCCTCTATGCAAGTACCGCTTGAAGACTTCTGTTACAACGGCAGTCTCAAATATCGCACCCGCCATTGGGCCGGATGCTGCCATCTCAGGCAGCCTGTTTCTGGTGAGGTTGCAGAGCACACCCGTGTCGGTGAAGTATATCTTGGGGGATTTGATAAGCCTTTTCCCCACATTCGCGAAATAAGGTCTGAGAATGATGATTACGAAAGATGCTTCTAACACCGAGAGCCAGTGCTTGGCGGTATTTGATGAAATACCGACGTCGCGGGCCAGATCGCTTAAGTTGACAACCTGGGCGCTCCGAGCTGCCAATACCCGCATGAAGGTTTGGAATTGCGACAGATCCCCGACTTGCCTAAGCGAACGAACGTCCCGCTCAAGGTACATCTGGATATAGTTCTCATGCCAGCGGGAAACCTTATTACTGGGAATCCTGAGGATTTCCGGATAGGATCCCGCCCACAGAGAGCGCCACAGACTGTCAGGATCAAGAGGAGGATGCGGTGTTGGATTATTGCCTCGTTCCCAAAGAAAATTGGAATCATTAACTCCTGCCAGCTCAGACTGAGATAAGGGCATTAAATGGATAACATCAGTTCTTCCAGCCAAAGACTCAGTGATATGCGAGAGGAGTGCGAAGTTCTGGGAGCCGCTCAGAATAAACATGCCACTTTCGTCTCTGCGATTATCGATTATCTCCTTGATGTAAGGAAACAAGATCGGCGCGTACTGTGCTTCGTCTATTATTACAGGGGGTTTGAACGTCGCGAGAAACCCCCGTGGATCAGACTCGGCATTATCACGCATATCTGGGACTTCCATCGAAACATACTGATAGGTATCGCCAAAGATGCGCTTGAGGAGAGTTGTCTTACCTGATTGTCGAGGGCCAGTCAGGGTAATGGACGGGAAAGTCTCGACACTCGATCTGAGTACGGCTTCGAGGCTGCGAGGAATGTAACTGAAACTCATATTGACTCCGTTTTTCTTGTAATATCGCAATCTGATTTCGGATATGCAAGTTATTTCGCGCAAAGATGCTCCTTTTATTTAATCCATCAGGAGGAAGGTCAGGATTCAGTAAGAACTGTTGCATGGGCGCGATTCGGATGATTCATCGACTCAGTTAACGTCCGCGGCGTGGGAGGTTTGTGATTATCAGCCGGTGGGAAGTGGCCTCCCAAAAACGTCGCATATGGCGTCAAATGCGACCTTTCCGGACAAGTGGGGAAGGATAATGCGGAATGAAGAATGTAGAATGCTAAATGCAGAATGAAGAGCCGAGAGCCAAGAGGGAAGAGCAGAGCAGCCGGAGGATCGGAAGAAAAATGCCGCAGGGAAAGGAAATCCCCGCGGCATCTTAAAGAATCACAGCGGAGAAAGCCGATAAGCGCAGGTTGAGGACACCCTGCGCCACAATTCGGGGGATATCCGCTTAATCCGCTGTGAATTAACACCTGACAGGGGGCTGACGCCCCCTGCACCCCCTCAGAAGCTCATAAATCCAGAAATCCAGAACCCAAGAAACAGGGACTGGGGAAAATCACCAAACAACACGAACTCCG
>CAZCRQ010000168.1:5405-6650 GCA_964501095.1 uncultured bacterium
CGGCAAGCGTACTCCCACTCAGACTCACTCGGAAGACGAAAACCATTCACGCGCTCCTCAAACGTCTGTATGTCGTTCCAAGAAACCTGCTCCACCGGCAAGGAAGCGCCACGATAATACGATGGATTAGATCCCATCACAGCTTCCCATTGAGCTTGCGTTAACTCATATTTTCCCATCCAGAAGCCCTGAGAAAACGTTACTCGATGCCGAGGATCCTCATCATCATCGGAATCCTGCTCCCCGTCCTGACGGCCCATCATGAAAGAGCCTGCGGGTATCCAGCACATCACGATATCTACGCCTTCTATCAACTCGAAGACGCGTTCCTCGCCAGGTTCAGGCTCTTCGGCTGGTTCAACCTCGAAGGTGATCTGGTCGATGTCCCGTAATTCGATCTCGACCGGGTCGCCGTCGGTCAGGTGGATGATCATCTTCGCCGGCTCTTGAGCAAGGGCTGCGGAAGCAATGAGAGCCAAGGCGAAAATCAGAAAAGCAAGCTTGTTCATTGAAGACTCCTGAGAATGGTTACTTGACGAGTATCATCAGCTCCGCCGAGGTTGCGCCGTTGACGGTCAGACGATATAGGTAGCAACCCGCGCTGACGCTGCGGCCCTGGCTGTCGCGGCCGTCCCAGCGGTATTGACGGCGGCCAGGCTGCAACCGCGCCTCGCAGAGCGTCGCGATTTCCCGCCCGGTGAGGTCGTAGATCGTCAACTTGACGTCGCCAGCCTGGTCCAGGTCAAACTCAATGCGGGTTTCAGAATTAAAGGGGTTGGGGTAGTTCTGGAAGAGGCGAAAGCCCGTCAGGGCCTGGCGCATCTTCTCGACGTCCGGAGCTGATTCAACGTTCTGAAAGGTGAGGCTCGCGATTTGAGAAATGTCGAACCTTCTCGTTTCACCATTGACGTGAACGACCAGGAAGGGCGCGGCCCGAGCGGTCAGAGCCGAGCACAGCAGGCAAAGGACGGCAAGCGAAAACAGACGGTGAGCTTTCATTTCTTCCTCGGGCGTAGCGGGGTGGGATCATATTTATTGAATATGTAAGTCTTCAATCCGAAGATCGCAATAGTTTTCTGGTCATCTGGCGCAGAGGAAGAATATTCTGCCTCAATGCCACAGATGTGTTGTCGGCGCGTTGAAGCGCTCTCTGGTCATTTTTCTGGTCATGGCGGTTTCCTTGAGTGAAGAACTTGTTGAAGGCGTCGGGTATCGCCTGACGCAAGCACAAGGTGCAGTTTATGG
>CAZCRQ010000169.1:0-6551 GCA_964501095.1 uncultured bacterium
CGAGATATTCGGTCTCTTTGTGAAACATTTTGCGCTCTGCATCCGACTTTTTGCGAACATGCTCGCCGGTCACACGGTGATCGGGGTTTTCCTGGCGTTGATCATGTCGCCGTTCGTGGCATTCGCCAGCATTCCCGGCGCCGTGGCGATCAGCCTGCTTGAACTGTTTGTCGCGTTCTTGCAGAGTTACATCTTCGTGATGCTGTCGAGTCTTTTTGTCGGCTCGGCGATTCATCCGGCACATTAAACTATCAAAATGTATATACAATAATAATTATCTTTCACCCTTAAGGGAGCAAGAACCGATGGAAGGATTGAGTTTTGCGTTCTTAGGCGCAGCGTTAGGCGCCGGGTTGGTCACATTGGGCGCGGGAATCGGGATCGGCAGGATCGCGGAACAGGCGATGGACGGGATTGCGCGCCAGCCGGAAGCGTCGGGTAAAATCTTCACCCCGATGATTGTCTCCGCCGCCTTGATTGAAGGCGTAGCGTTCTTCAACGCCGTTATCTGTTTATTGATCGCGCTGAAATCGTAAACTCGGCGAAGGAGTCGTGATGAGGGCATTAAAATACCTCGTCGCGCTATGGCTGTCGTCATTGCCGGTAGTGGTACAGGCGTCGGAGGGCGGATTGGAGAACCTGATCAGTATCGCCCCAGGCAGCATGTTATGGACAATTCTTACTTTTCTCTTGCTGCTTTTTGTCCTCTGGAAATTTGCCTGGGGACCGATAGTCAAAGGGCTGGAAGCGCGTGAGGAGAAAATCCAGGGAGCGATCGACCAATCTCAACGTGATCGTGATGACGCCGCCAGACTGCTGCGCGAATATGAAGAGAGATTAAAAGCCGCTTCGGTGGAAATCAGCGAGCGGTTGGCAAAAGCTGACAGCGACGCCGCGGTGCGGATCGATCAAGCCGCGAATGAAGCGCGTGACAAAGCGGAAAAACTGCTCACCAAAGCTAAGCAGGAGATCGAAGCCGAACGCGATCGGGCGGCTGCACAATTACGTGCGGAAGTTGCCGGATTGGCGGCGACTCTGGCTTCCGCCGCAATCGGGGAAAGTTTTACCCGCGAAGATCACCTGCGCCTGATCAAACGCAAACTTGATCAAATGGAGACCCAGTCGTGAGCGATTCCAGGCTGGGCAAAAGATACGCCGAAGCGCTCTACCGCGCCGCAGTGGATAAAAATAACGTCGATGCAGTGATGGAAGCGATGAGCGCTCTCAAAGCCTCGTTTGATCGCTCACCCGAGATAATACGGTTCTGGTATGGACCACGGGCGCCGGTTCATGAGAAGCAAAAAGTCATCGAAGAAGCTCTGAAAAACGCTCCGGATACAGTCCGGAATCTGTTGGCGTTCCTGCTGGAAAAACAGCGCCAAGATTTGCTTTTCGACATTATCACCGCACTGGCACAGATTCACGATCAGGCGCAGGGGATTGTCCGAGCCACTCTGGTCACTGCCATCTCGCTGCAGGAAAATGAAGTAAAACCTTTTGAACAGATCCTCTCCAAGCAGGTCGGGGGGAAAATCTTACTGAACTGTACTGTGGACAAGGAACTCATTGGCGGTTTTCGTCTACGGTTCGGCGACAGGATCATCGACGCCAGTGTGGTTCGTTCGATTGAAGCGCTGCGGCAACAGGCTTGCTCCTGAAGTTTAATGATTTGTAACTACTTAATTCAAAAGCAAGTCAACTTTTATGTCATTAAAAACAATGATTCTTCACTTCGCTCAGACGGGCGGGATACTCATGATACGGGCGGGACGCCCGTGCTACTATGGAAACTAAGCGATTCACCTGACATAGACTGCTACTCTAGACTGCTACTCTATAGAGACACTGCATGAACAACAAATACGATTATCTTAGATGTGGTGCGCTGCGATGCGCCGTGATGGAGGATATACATGCAAATCCGACCTGAAGAAATTACCTCGATTATTAAACAACGCATCGAGGAATATAGGACAGAGGTCGAAACCGACGAGGTCGGGACGGTGATCATGGTCGGGGACGGTATCGCCCGCGTCTATGGTCTCGATAATGTGCAGTCTTCCGAACTGGTGGAATTTCCAGGTCCCGTCTATGGGATGGCGATGAACCTTGAGGAAGACAATGTCGGTTGTGTGCTGTTCGGTTCCGACGAGAAGATCAAGGAAGGTGACATCGCCCGACGTACCAAGCGGCTGGTGGACATCCCCGTCGGCGAGGAGATGATCGGTAGGGTGATCAATCCCCTCGGCTTTCCTCTCGACGGCAAAGGGGAGATCAAGACCAAGCAACGGACTCCGATAGAACGGAAAGGAACCGGCGTAATCACCCGTCAGCCGGTGAAAGAGCCGCTGCAGACCGGCATCAAGGCGATCGACAGCATGATCCCGATCGGACGCGGACAGCGGGAATTGATCATCGGCGACCGCCAGACCGGCAAAACCACCCTCGCGATCGACACTATCATCAATCAAAAAGGACAGAACGTTGTCTGCGTCTATGTCGCCGTCGGTCAGAAGGGTTCGACCATCGCGCAAGTCGTGAAGACTTTGGAGGATCACGGGGCGATGGATTACACCATCGTGATCAGCTCGACCGCGGTTGAACCGGCACCTATCCAGTTCTTGGCACCATTTGCTGGGGCGGCGATCGGGGAGTATTTCCGTGATCGCGGCAATCATGCACTCTGTGTCTATGACGACTTGACCAAGCACGCCTGGGCATATCGTCAGCTCTCGCTGTTACTTCGACGTCCTCCGGGACGTGAGGCATACCCGGGTGATATATTTTACCTGCACAGCCGTCTTCTCGAACGCGCCGCCAAACTACGCGACGACCTCGGCGGCGGTTCTCTCACCGCGCTGCCGATCATCGAAACGCAAGCCGGGGATGTCTCCGCTTACATCCCGACCAACGTCATCTCGATCACCGACGGTCAGATATTTCTCGAGAGCGAATTGTTTTTCTCGGGGCAGCGTCCCGCGTTGAATGTGGGAATCTCGGTTAGCCGTGTCGGCGGGAACGCGCAAACCAAGGCGATGAAACAGGTTGCCGGCAAATTGAAACTGGAATTGGCTCAATACCGCGACCTGGCGGCGTTCGCTCAGTTCGGCAGCGATCTCGACAAGGCAACCCTGTCGCAGCTCAACCGCGGCGCTCGTCTAATGGAAATCATGAAACAACCGCAGAACACACCCTGGAGCCTCGAACATCAAGTCATCCTCTTTTGGACTGCCATCAACGGTTATCTCGACACCGTCGCCGTGAAAGATATTCAACGTTATCAGAAAGAACTCATTTCTTATTTTACCAACTCTCATCCCGAGGTGTTCAAAGAGATCGTTGAGAAGAAGAAATTGGACAAGGAGTTGGAAGAGGATATCCGCAAAGGTGTGGATGAATTTAAAACAGCATTTGTAGCTTAAAGGTAAAGATGCCCTCACTGAAGCAAATCAGACGTCGGATCAGCAGCGTACGAAGCACTCAGCAGATCACACGGGCGATGAAGATGGTATCGGCAGCGAAGTTGCGTCGTGCTCAGGAGAACATGATGAAGGCGCGTCCTTATACCGCACGTCTGAAGATGATCATCCGTGATCTCGCCGCCCGCACTGATCCCGAGGCGCATCCATTGCTGCAGGTGCGGGAGCCGAAACACATCGGTATGGTGGTGGTGACTTCTGATCGCGGTTTAGCGGGAAGCTTCAACGCCAACATCTGCCGCCGCGCCGACCAGATTATCGCCAAAGAGCGTGAAACGGCAGAACAAGTGCGTATGATCGTCATTGGAAGAAAAGGGTATGACTATTTCCGCAAACGGGGTGCTCATTTCATCCAACATCATATCGGGCTGCTGAAAGAGTTCAACTTTGGAACCGCCGCCAGTATTGGCTCTGCTCTGCGGAAGCTTTACGAAATCGGATTTTCTGATGATGCCGGGCTAGACCGTATTTATTTGATTTACAACGAGTTCAAATCACCGCTCGAACAGCGGGTGGTGGTTGAGCAGTTGTTCCCGATCGTCCCGGAACTCACCGGCGAGGAGGAATACGCGACCGATTTCCTCTACGAACCGGATGAGCGTGCGGTGTTGGATGCGGTGCTGCCGTTGTATGCGAATGTGATGCTGTGGCGGGTGCTCTTAGAGTCCAACGCCGCTGAGCAGGCGGCGCGAATGAACGCCATGGAGAACGCTACCAACAACGCCGAAGAGTTGATCGAAAAATTAACCCTGCAATATAACAAAGCGCGTCAGGCGGCGATCACTAAGGAAATTCTTGAAGTTGTTTCCGGTTCGGAAGGACTGAAATAGAGGAGACAGGAAGGGATGGTGAAGGGGAAAATCAAGCAGATTATGGGTGTAGTGGTGGATGTCGCCTTTCCGGAGAATCAACTGCCGCCGTTGTATCAAGCGCTGTCCATCGACCGTAGTAGCAATGAGACATTGATCCTGGAAGTCCAACAGCATCTCGGGGGAGGGGTGGTGCGCGCCGTTTCGATGGATTCCACCGATGGATTGACACGCGGTCAAGAGGTCAGTGATACCGGGAAAGTGATTACCATTCCGGTCGGTCCAGCGACACTGGGCAGGCTGATCAATGTGATCGGCGATCCGATCGACGGACTTGGTGAAGTGCAAGCTGTGGAGCGCCGTCCCATCCACCGTGACAGCCCCAGACTCGAGGAACTCGAAACCCAAACCGAGATGCTGGAGACCGGGATCAAGGTCATCGACCTGATCCAACCCTTCGCCAAAGGCGGGAAGATCGGTCTCTTCGGCGGCGCCGGTGTCGGTAAAACCGTCATCGTGATGGAATTGATCAATAACATTGCCAAACAGCATGGTGGATTGTCTGTTTTCTCCGGCGTCGGCGAACGCACCCGTGAAGGCAACGATCTGCTGCGCGAGATGATCGAATCTAAGGTGGCGGAATACGGCGATGAATTCGATGTCGCCGAATTTGACCTGAACAAAGTGGATAAATCCGCCTTGGGTAGGAGCAAGGTGGCGATGGCGTTCGGTCAGATGAATGAACCCCCGGGCTGCCGTCTCCGGGTTGCCCTCACCGGTCTAACCCTTGCCGAGTATTTCCGCGATCAGGGAAAGGATGTGTTACTTTTCATAGATAACATCTTCCGTTTCACCCAAGCCGGCAGCGAAGTCTCGGCATTGCTTGGCAGAATGCCCTCCGCTGTTGGGTACCAGCCAACCCTGGCGACCGAGATGGGGCAGTTACAGGAACGCATCACCTCGACAAAAGTTGGCTCGATCACATCGGTACAGGCGATTTATGTCCCCGCGGACGACCTGACCGACCCGGCGCCAGCGACTACTTTCGCGCATCTCGACGCCACCACAGTGCTCTCGCGTGACATCGCCGCCCGCGCCATCTATCCCGCAGTCGATCCACTCGACTCCACCAGCCGCATCCTTGATCCCCTGATCATCGGCGAAGAGCATTACCTGGTCACGCGAAGAGTGCAGGAGATTCTCCAGAAATACAAGGACTTGCAAGACATTATTGCTATTTTGGGAATGGATGAGTTATCGGATGAGGACAAACTGACCGTCTCGCGCGCCCGTAAAATCCAAAACTTCCTCAGCCAGCCGTTCCATGTCGCAGAAGCTTTCACCGGACGCCCGGGTGTCTATGTCACCATCAAGGACACGATAAAGGGCTTTAAAATGATCGCCGAGGGCGAATGCGACACGATTCCCGAGCAGGCGTTCTATATGTGCGGCAATATCGACGAAGCCCTGGAGCGGGCGAAGAAGCTATAATAATATATATAATTCGTCATTCTGAACGAAGTGAAGAACTTAATTGAGTGGTCATTCTGAACAAAGTGAAGAATCTAATTAAGCAGTCATTATTTAATAATCATGCCAACTTTTAAACTAGAAATCACCACACCGGACGGGGTTGTTTTCAAGGGCGATGTCGAACATGTCCGCGCATCGGGGATGATGGGATCGTTCGGAGTGCTTTACAGCCATACGCCGTTCATCACCCCGCTGACCCTGGGCAAGATCGAAATCCGGACTCCGGATGGCGAGCGTATCTATGCCACCTCCGGCGGCTTGGCGGATGTCCGGGCGAACACCTACTTGATCCTAGCAGAAACCGCGGAGGAAGTAGGCGACATCGACATCGAGCGGGCAAAAGAAGCTTTGGAGCGCGCTCGCAAACGTCTCCACGATCCCAGTGAAACCATCGACCACGCCCGCGCCCGCGCCGCCTTCATGCGGGCGACTAACCGCTTAAAAATCGCCAAGGTACTGTAGTTTTAGCTTTCATAAATTTTTCCCTCGAGTTCAGAGTTTCCGCTTAGTGTACAGAGTACAGGCATCGAATTCAGAGTTCACGCTTAGAGTTCAGAGTGCATACTTTTGCCTGTGTCGGGCACTATTACTCATCCCCAAGCTTCAGTGTGGGAACGAGGCAGGTGTAAGCTTGGTGATACCAGCCATCCCTGGCTGACACCACCGGAATGAGTTCGGATTTCGCGCTTTAGCGTGTCGGAGTTCGGAGTTAGAGTTTGGAGTTAGAGTT
>CAZCRQ010000170.1:0-6537 GCA_964501095.1 uncultured bacterium
TGCTCCTCACCTCCACTCCTCACCCCTTACCCCCCCCTCACTCCCCACTCCTCTTAACAAGCACGGAGGCTTATGCTACCCGAGATCGGTTCCGATCATATCTCGAGCAGCTCAAGATGGAACTTTTTCCAGGGAATGCGATCGATAATATGGGGGAATTGGTCGGGATCTAGTCCGATCAATTTCAAACGTTCAGGCAATTCACGGGTACTCATCCGATCCAACTCCACCCCAACGCGGAATCGGGAAACCAAGAGGTCGGCGAGATAGACGATATGTGTAAGTTGCGGATTGATCAGGGCGCGTTCTGGAAGGTGATGATGGTGAATCGCTTCGGTAATGTTCTCTGGCAATCCCCAAAGATCAGCGAGACGATAGCCAACTTCACAATGATCTATTCCCAACACCTCCCGTTCGACATCGATCAACGGTTTTCCCTCTTCATGGACGCGACGGTAAAACAACGGGTAAGCGTGGGAGATGTACTGATCCAATACAACTTTACCTATATCATGCAATAGTCCGCCGACATAAGCTATATCCGGAGAAATCATTCCGGTGATCTGCGCCACTCGTTCCGCAACAAGTGCCGTAAAGAGTGCATGCTGAAAGAGACCACCCTTGCACAAGGAATAACCATTCTCGGTTTCCGTGTAGAAAAGCTCCATGGAGGTCGACAGGATATATTGCAGCATCCGACGTTCCCCGAGTTTCAACACGGCTAAATCAATGGATTCAATTTTTTTCGGCGAAGCATAAAGGGCAGAATTGCTGAGACGTAAAACACGAGCTGCCAGCACCTGATCCTGCTTGATCTCGTTGGTAATTTCCTTAATATGGTAATCCTGGGAGTGTATGATCCGGGCGACTTTAAGTGCGATCTGAGGGATGGGTCGTACATTAACGATTAACATGTCAACGTTTTCCGGCGATAATTTACGGATATACCGTTCTTCGGCGTTGGGTTTAATCCCGATCGGCTCAATGACGCACTTCAAGGTGCTCAAATCCAATTCCAATCGGCAACTGAAATACCCTCCTGTCTCTGATTTTATTATTTCGATACCCCGTTCATGAAGGAAATTGCGAACGACATCGACCGTTGTACCACCGATATCGAGATCGAGATCCTGCCTGGTGACCGGACCGACCAAAGCTCCCCCGGCGATAGTCGCTTCCAACCGCTCCATTGCTGCTCCAGCATCAAGCAACGCTTGCAGAAAAACCGGCATTCCAGTTGACGCATAGGTTTCCGCTTCCCAGGGAGAATCACCATTGGTAGGTTTCGGTAAAAGTATATGATACAGACCGCCGATATTGGCAATCTGATCGCAAATCGCCACTCCAACACAGCTTCCCAGAAGAGCATATAGTTTGCTGTTTGATTTCCTACTTACGATATAACATGATGTGGTTACAAATTGTGAATTGCTTGACATGTCACCTACCTGTAAGGTTTAACGAAAATATTCGGGAGTCATCAGGATTATGCTTATACTATAAAGAAATTATCCGGTCAAAACTGTGAGTGAGATCACAGGATCTCATTCACTCTCCCGTTTTATCGTCGCGCCCAGCTTGGTGAATTTCTCCTCCAACCGTTCATATCCGCGATCCAAGTGGTAGACTCGACTGATTTGAGTTTGTCCTTCAGCGGCAAGGGCGGCGATCACCAGGCTGGCGGAGGCGCGAAGATCGGTAGACATCACCGGTGCGCCGACCAATTGAACCGGACCAGTGACCCGTGCCATATTCTCCTTGATCTTGATATCCGCTCCGAGCCGCAGCAACTCGGCGACATGAGTGAAGCGATCCGGGTAAATCGTATCGGTGACCAGGGAAACCCCATTAGCTCCGGTCATCAAAGCGATCCATTGCGCTTGCATGTCGGTGGCGAAACCGGGATAGACCGCGGTCTGGACGTCAACCGGACGCAGCGCACCCTGACGTTTTACACGAATCCCTTCTGTTGTCACCGTGATATGCAGACCCGCTTCCGCTGACTTCGCCAGGATCATCGTCAGATGTTCCGGATCCGCTCCCTTCAGCGTAATATCTCCCCCAATAAGACCAACCGCTGCAAGATACGTACCCGCTTCGATCCGATCGGGAATCACGGTGTAATCTACAGATTGAAGAGTTGTCGTTCCTTGGATCTGCAAGGTGCTGCCGCCATCCCCTTCGATCTTCGCTCCCATACGACGCAGCATTCTCACAAGTGAAGTAATTTCCGGTTCACGGGCGACATTATCCAGGATTGTTTCCCCTTCGGCGGTGCTGGCGGCTAGAAGAATGTTGACGGTCGCCCCGACCGAGGGAAAATCCAGGACAAATCGCGCCCCTTTTAAACGTTTCGCCTTGGCGACAATATATCCATGATCCAATTCGATAGAAGCGCCTAATGCTGCCAGCCCTTTCAGATGAATATCGATGGGACGTGGACCCCAAGCGCATCCACCCGGCATACTCACTCGCGCCCTGCCCAAACGTCCCAGAAGTGCCCCGAGAACATATATTGAAGCACGCATCGTCTTTACCAACTCGTAGGGCGCTTCATCGTTTTGAATCCTACTGGCATCCAAACGCAATGTATGATCCTCGAGTTCAGGGACAATTCCCAAACGCTCCAGCACACGATTGAAAGTGCGAATATCCGCCAATAATGGAGTATTGCGAATAGTCGTTACACCATCAGCGAGGATCGACGCCGCCATCAAGGGCAAGGTAGCATTCTTCGATCCGGCGATCCGAACCTCACCATAAAGCGGATTACCCCCTTCTATAACCAGCTTATCCATTTTTCTTTGTGTCCCTTTGCTGTCCCTTAGTGGATAATCAAATAATAAGAAAAGTCTCCCCCAGATCATAATATCTCTTATCCATACTCCTGACTTTGTACTAATAGCGCATTTCTCGTTATCATAATTCATCGCTGCGCTTTGAAAGTGAAGAATGGAAGCAAACACCGGCGATAATCTAAATACATGAAATTTCTATGAATAACTTTTTATCCGATGCTCTTTCTTCGCGAACAGAAAAGCCTTTGATCTTGTGAAAAAAATACGTATATTGAAAAATCTCATTTTAATACCAATCAGCTCACCAAGAAGTTTGCGATATGATTCACTAAATGAAGGACTGAGAATACAGGATGAATTTGAATACGTTGGGAGAACGGATCAAGGAGATCGGCATCGTCGAGGAGATGAGCGAATCATACCTCGATTATTCGATGTCGGTAATAGTATCACGAGCGTTGCCGGATGTCCGTGACGGATTGAAACCGGTTCATCGCCGCATTCTCTTCGGGATGCGCGAGTTGGGAGTCACTGCCGGTAAACCATATAAAAAATCCGCCCGAATAGTCGGTGATGTTATGGGAAAATATCATCCTCACGGCGATTCGGCGATTTATGACACGGTCGTCCGGATGGCGCAGGATTTCAGCCTGCGTTATCCTTTGGTCGATGGACAGGGGAACTTTGGCAGCATCGACGGTGATGGCGCCGCGGCGATGAGGTATACGGAAGCCAGGCTCACCAAGATCGCCGAAGAATTGCTCGAGGATATCGATAAAGAGACAGTGGATTTCACAGAAAATTACGATGACACTTTAAAAGAACCCACTGTCCTCCCCGCCAAGCTGCCAAATTTGCTGGTCAATGGGGTAGGCGGCATCGCGGTTGGGATGGCGACCAACATCCCGCCGCACAACCTCGCAGAAGTCGTTGAGGCTGCAATTCATTTGATCGATTCCCCCGATTGCGAGGTTGAAGACCTGATGCGTTATCTGCAGGCGCCTGATTTCCCCACCGGCGGTGTCATCTATGGCATACATGGCATAAGGGAAGCATATCGTACCGGGCGCGGCAGGGCAGTCATACGGGCAAAAGTGCATGAAGAGAAAAATAAAACCGGTCGCAGCAGCCTGGTGGTCACCGAAATCCCCTACCAAATCAACAAGTCGATCCTCATCGCAAAAATCGCCAGCCTGGTCAATGAAAAAAAGATCGAAGGAATTCATGACATCCGTGATGAGTCCGATCGTGATGGGATGCGGCTCATTATTGAATTAAAGAAAGATGCACAATCAGACATCGTCCTAAATCAATTATTCAAACACACTCAGCTCCAGACAACCTTCGGGATCAACATGATCGCCCTGGATCATGGCGTACCGAAGATCATGGGGCTGAAGACAATGCTGCAGAAATTCCTCGACCACCGTTTCGACGTTCTCTACCGTCGGACACAATTCGAGCTGCGCCGGGCAAAAGAACGCGCCCACATCCTCGAAGGTTTGCAGATCGCCGTGGATAACATCGATCGTGTGATTCAGATCATTAAAAGTTCCAGCGGCGTGGAAACTGCCAAATCTGCGTTGATGGAAGAGTTTTCGCTCTCCGATCTTCAAGCGAAAGCGATCCTCGATATGCGCCTCTCACGCCTTACTGGGCTGGAACGTCAAAAACTTGTCGATGAATTGAAAGCGTTGCGCGAGCTGATCGTGGAACTAGAGCACATCCTAGTGGATCCAGAAGCGCAGAAAGAGATCATCAAACGCGAACTGCTAGAACTGAAAGAAACTTATGGGGACACCCGTCGCACCGAGATTGTAAAGCACTTCGAGGAATTTACCATCGAGGATATGATCGCGGAAGAGGATATGGTCGTCACCATTAGCCATTCAGGTTATATAAAGCGTCAACCGGTTTCGAGTTATCGCCGTCAGGGACGCGGAGGGCGCGGTAAAACCGGAGCCACCATCAAGGACGAGGACTTCATCGAGCATATCTTCATCGCTTCGACTCATGATTATGTACTATTTTTTACCGATCGTGGACAGTTGCACTGGCTGAAAGTTTACGACATCCCGCAATTGGGCAGGATGAGCAAAGGCAAGGCGCTGGTTAACCTGCTGGAATTGAATGGTCAGAATGTCAAAGCGTGGGTCAATATCAAAAACTTCGATCCTGATCAATATGTCATGCTCTGCACGAGAAACGGGACAGTGAAAAAGACCAGCCTCTCGGCTTACTCGAATCCGCGCCGCGGCGGAATCAATGCGATAAACGTACAGGAAGATGATGAGTTGCTGGCGGCGGAGGTTACCGATGGCAAGTGTGAAGTGATCCTGGGGACAAGTGGAGGCAAAGCGGTGCGATTCAACGAAACCGATGTCCGTCCGATGGGGAGGACAGCGACCGGAGTACGCGGCGTGAACCTGCCGAAAGGACAGCACGTTGTCGGAATGGTGGTAGTCAAACGCAGCGGCACTCTGCTGGTCGTCACCGATAAAGGGTATGGGAAACGCAGTGAGATCGGCGATTACCGTCTGACAAAACGTGGCGCCGGAGGCGTGATCACTATACGCACTTCTCCCAAAGTCGGCAACATGATCGCCATCCTCGAAGTTGTCGATGAGGATGATCTGATGATCATCACGCAGCAGGGAATGATGATCCGTCTGGCGCTCAAACAAGTTCGCGTCATCGGTAGGGCAACTTCCGGAGTGCGGTTGATCCGTCTCGATGAGGGCGATCGGATTTCCTCTATTGCCAGGATCGTGACCAACGGTTCTGAAGAAGAACCCACCCGCAATGGAAGCCTTGAGGATGAGGATGAGGAGTTATTCAACAATGCGATAGAGCCGGAAGACACCAACCACGCTGGGGGTGAAGTAAACGATAGTGACGAAGCTGGGAGGGATGATTGAACATGAGTACGATAAAAATTTCCGATGCCACCGTTCGACGGTTGAGCAAATACTACCGCTCGTTGAAGTATGCGTATGACCGTGGGATGCGCACCATCAGCAGCCAGGAGTTGGCGGATATGAACAACCTGACTGCCGCCCAGGTGCGTAAAGACTTATCCTTTTTCGGAGCGTTTGGGAGACGCGGGCTGGGGTATTACGTGGCGGATCTGCAACGCAACATTGCCCGTATCCTGGGCATCAACCGTACCTGGAACGTCGCCCTGGTCGGCGCGGGCAACATCGGACGCGCCTTGATCGACTTCGATCAGTTCCGCCAGCAAGGCTTTATCATCAAGCTGGTCTTCGACAATGATCCCATTAAAATTGGAAAAGTCTACCATGGACTAGAAGTCAAGGATTACGCTGAAATTGAAGAGGAAATCGCTAAGGCGAAGATCAAGATCGCTATTATTGCCGTACCTGCCCAGTACGCCCAATCCGTCGTCGACCGTCTGCTTGAATGTAAAATCCGTGCCATCCTCAATTTTGCTCCAATAACATTACAAGTCCCCAAAGGTGTATTCGTTAGGAATGAAAATATGGCGATCGAGATTGAATCGCTGAGCTTTGCCTTGACTAATCGCCGGGAGCCGATGAGAACTTTATAATTTGAGTGATTTATAACCGGGAGCCGATGAGAACTTTATAATTTGAGTGATTTACAATTTAGAGCCAGGTAGCCCGGACGCGCCGTCGTCCGGGAAAATGACACATGTTTATCCACATATCTCCCGGACGGTGGCACGTCCAGGCTACATAACTATGTTACAGCCAGGTAG